>NZ_QFXN01000311.1:0-1051 GCF_003144775.1 Enterobacter sp. CGMCC 5087
GGCACCTGGCAATACGGCTGGACAGCTGACGTTGAGCGCCAACCCTGTCGCGGCGGCCACGACGCTCGCGGCCGGGACGGCGGAGACAAAGCTCACTGTGGATGTGTGGCCCCAGGTCCAATGAAAACCCGTTCTGTGGTTCAAATACCCGTACTCGCAATCCCTGCGGTCTAAGTACCCAGGCATGGTCACACGACACTCGCCAGTGCGGGTGCCCTGCCCATTCACTACCAGTTACACGCAATTCATGACCGCCGCGTGTCGGATATGGCGTTGATGCTGGCACCGCGACGCCAGTCTATACCGACGCCGGCTGCCTTTGTTTTGCATTGATGGAGAAGGGAGGAAGGACATGAAGACAGCGGAAGAAGGTGGGATGTCGGTGGCTGTTGTTGACCCGTGCGCTCTGGGGCGGTTCGGGCTGGAACGGGCATTGTGTTCGTTATCGGGCGTCGCCGACGTGCGGGCTGTGGCTGACCTGGCCGCCTTACTGCTCGCAACAGGGGGTGCTGACGTGTCTCCCGGAGCACCGGATGTCCTGGTGATACGACTGCCTCCGGACGCGCGGGCCGCGCTGGTCCTGCTGCTGCGTCTGTGCGGACATCCGGTCTGCCTGATGCCTGTCAGACGCCTGCTGATACTGAGCCCGTTCGTCGGGGCGGGCGTGAGTACGTTGCTGGCGGGTGTCGGGCGTCCGGTGCCGGTCTGTATTGCGTCCTCGCGGTTGTCCGTGTGTGAACTGACAGCCTGTATTCGCGGCAGTTCACCCGCGCCGGAAGGTGTTGTGCTGTTTGCCAGCGACTTTTCCGTCAGGGGGTACCTGTCAGTCAGCGAATGCCAGGTCCTTCGCCTGTGCCTGGAGAGCGTTTCCCTGCCCATCCAGGCCGTTCGACGGTGCCGGAGCCGCAAAACGCTGTACGCGCAGCGGTCGGCGGGCCTGCGCAAGCTGGGGGTGACCTCTCTGCGGGACTTACTGCGCATGCTCACCGGACAGGTCCCTGCGGTTGCCGGGAGCAGGCGATGCGTGTCTGAGGGGGGGAAGTGATGAACG
>NZ_QFXN01000312.1:0-12802 GCF_003144775.1 Enterobacter sp. CGMCC 5087
CCCGGGGTGCCGGGCCGGATGGTGCGCGGGCATACCCGGAGAGGGTATCGGGCGCGCGATGTATTGCAAAACCAGTGAGGTAAAAACCACGATGAACACAATGAAACGTATGACAACGATGAACACCAGGCGTCGGTATACCGGGATCCGTCTGGCGGTCGCCACCACCCTGCTCGTTGGGGGTATCGCCCAGGCGTCCACACTCAGTCCCCCGCCGGGCAAGCCCGCAATAAGCGTCGGTGCAGGCCTTGCCGTGGCGCCGGTCTATGAAGGCTCTTCCGCCTACACGCTGACGCCACTGCCTCTGGTCAAAGCCGTTGCCCCGACGCAGGACTGGGGAACGTTTACCGCCAGCTTCCCGGAGGGGCTGCGCTGGGACCTCCCGGTCGGGGACCTGTTTGGCGTCGCCCTGCTCGGCAACTACGACATGGGACGCAAGGAAAACATCCGCACCCTCAGCGGACGCAACCATCACCTGCGCGGCATGGGCAACCTTGACGGGACCACGCAGGCCGGGGTTGAGCTGAGTATCAACTACGCCCCGTACCGGGTGTTTGCCCGCGGGATGCAGGCGCTTGAGTCGCGTCGCTATGGCGGGGAAAGCCTCGGGCATACCGCTTACGCCGATGTGGGGCTGGGCTCGGAGATCCCGCTGTCCGACACGCTCGGCATGTCGCTTGAAACCTTCGCCACCTGGTCTGACCGCCACGACATGATGGCCCGCTTCGGCGTGACGCCGGAGCAGGCCCGTCGTTCTGATTTCCACGCTCACCGTGCCGGTGGCGGGCTCCGCGGCGTCACCATGCAGTGGGGGCTGGACTGGCAGTACGGCCCTCAACTGACCTATTCCGGCGGCGTGCGTCTGACGACGCTGTCCAGTCATGCTGCGCGCAACAGTCCGCTCACGGAAAAAACCACGGCGGCGGCGCTGTTCCTTAACGGCATGTACACCTTCTGACGGGAGGCATCATCGTGCGCTATCTCATCGTATCTGAAAGTGACGTGTACGCTCACCACATTGCCGTTGTGCTGCGCGCAGGGCTGGAAACGGTAGAAATCCAGACTAACTCACTGATGCCGCTGCCGGGGACCGGTGCGTGGCTGGAGGTGGAGACGGTCGACGCGGTGGTGCTTGATGTGTCAGGGATGTCACGAACGTGCGGTGCGGCGTGCGTGCGTCGCTGGGGGCTGGTGCTGGCGGAGAAACTCCCGCTGATGGTCGTTGCCGCGCCGGGGGCGCCGCAGGATGTGCCGGCGATGGTGCAGGCGGGTGCCTGCGGGGTGCATGACCGCGGTGAGGATGTGCGCGTTCTGCGGGCGCGCCTGCAGGCCCTGACCCTGCGCTGGCAGGGGCACTGCAGCCCTGAGCTGCGCCGTGGTCCGCTCCGTCTCGACCTGGTGAAGAGGCAGGTGTGGGTGAGCGGGGTGCCGGTTTACCTCACGCGGATGGAGTTCAGCATCCTCGCCCTGCTGATGCGCTGTTACCGCAAAAACCTGCAGCGGAGCGACTTAATGATGCGCCTGTATACCGACCCGCCGGAGTCGGGGGGCGGGCATATCCTCGCGGTGATGATGGGCCGGCTGCGTAAAAAACTGGGCGCGTACGGTCTGGATTCGTCGCTGGAGACGGTGCGCGGTGTCGGATACCGGCTGGACCTCGGTGTGGACATCGCGCCCGGTGTGGTGACGAACCCGCGTGCCAGAAGTGCCGGACGGCGGGGCAGCCTTCGCGTCCGCGCCAGGAGTGCAGGCTGGGGCTGGTCAGCCGGGGCAGGCAGGGAGGCGGTGTGATGACGTGGTGGTGGGCCGGGATGGCCGAGCCCGCGGGGCAGGCGCTCTGGCTTGCCTGGGGCGTGGTGGCCGGGGTCGCCACGGGCGGTGAATTGTGTCGTCGCTGCCTGACTGCCGGACTGTATCGCAGCATTGCGCAGTATTTGCCGCCGGTCGCGGTGCTGCTGGCGGGTCTGGTGGTTCTCTGGCCCGTACTGCCAGGCATCGATTTGTCTGGACCTGTCCCCGACCGCCCCTCACCGCCCGCCCTGTACCGGGGCGTGTTTCTGGTGAGGGGCGTTGTGCCTGACGGCTACAGTGCACCGCCGGAACGGGCTGCACTGCGTGAGGTGACAGAAAGAGAGGGGCGGTGCGACTGCGGGAATGCGTGGCCCCTCCCGGCGGGATGCGGCTGTCCTTCGGGGCTGAGAAACAAGGTGATGGAATGAGAAAAACAAAAGGTAATGCGCCTCGCCCGGAAATCCCGGGCTATGAGGCACTGACACCGGAGGAGATGCGGGTGCTGACGGTGCCTCCCCGGGACTGGTATGCGGCGGCATCAGAAGCGGCTGCGCGGGAACGGTCCGGGGAATACGACTCCGCCCGGGTGTACTGGGTGCGGGCGGCCTCGCTGTCCGTGCTGTCACTTGACCGGCACTGGTGTGAGGCCCGTGCGCTGTGGTGTGCCCGTCAGCTTATGTCGGGAGGGAGAGAATGATGCCGCCTGTGAAAGACGGTCATTCACCGCGCGGGCGCATCGGCACCGGGAGCGGGTATCGCTCACGCGCGGGATACATCATGCCTGCAGGGATTGACCTGGCCGGCACGCCGCCGATGTGGGTGGCGGTGGCCTGGTGGGGGTGGCTGCGCGGGACCCCGTTCCGGCGGGAGGACGTTGAGCTGGCCTTTCAGGTCAGCGCGCGCACGGCGAACAGCGTCATGGTGTACCTGTTCCGTGCGCACGGGGAGTTTCTGCAGTGTACCCGTATCGACGTGCCCCAGCCGGGGCGTCGGCCGCGGTTTCATCTGATGGTGGGGGCGGCTCCGCCAGTGGAGCAAAGGCATCGGGCTGCGGTTCTGGCTGCCCGACGGCACAGGCGCAGGCGCAGCGTGTGACACAGCAGAGTATCGGGCCGGCCTGGGCATGGCCTGTCAGTATAAAGGAGAAAACATGATGAATACGGGAGGCCTGCATCTGTGCGGGCGTTATGCGTTGCTGCTGGTGCTGGCTGCGCTGAGCACGGGCTGTGCGGATACCCGGTGGATGAAAGCCGGTGCCGGCCCGCAGGCGCGCGAACAGCAAATGACCGCCTGTGAGGCACAGGCGCTGCGGGACCTGCCACCGGATAACGTGGTGTCTCACCGGGACGTCCGCGGTAAGGGAACGCTGAAGGACAGCGGGAAGGCAAACGCTGAGCAGAGCACGGACTACCGCGTGCAGGATGCGAACCGCTGGCAGCGGGAGACGCTGGTTCGCGACTGCATGTTCCGCGCCGGCTGGTCTGAGGTCTCTGCCGGCGGAGGGGCGTAGCGATGAACGCCGGGCGAAGGGGCATCATCTTTCTGGCGGGCGTGCTGATATCTGCGGCGGTCGCTGCCGGCGAGGCATCTCACCGGCCCGGCGTTTTCTGGCCGCATGCCGGGGTGGTGTGCGATCCGTCTGCGGGCTTTTGTGCCGGTACCGGCGGAATGTCGCCCTGGCTGACCGGGCGGTATCTGGGGCAGGCCGCCCGCGATGCCCTGGAGGAGCGGTCTGTCAGGGGGGGGCGGGTCTGATATGACGCGCTTTACCCTGAGTAACGGCCTGCGGTGTGACGTGCAGGTCAGGGCCTGCTGGCGGCAGGACCGGTCAGGTCGCGTGCAGTTCAGTGAGGCGGCGACGGGGGAATTGTTCGGACGGTGATGAGCCGGTATCCCTCCACGCACGGCGGCGGTTCGCGCAGCCTGTTCCGGCCCGGCCCCCGTCGCCTCAGGCCGGTGAGGTACTGGCTGCTCTGCGGGGGATGTGCCCTGCTGGCGTACCACGTCCTGACCGGCATCGGGTGCGCGCTCTGGCCGCTCAGCCATCCTGCACGCGGCGTGGTGTGTGACCGGGTGATGCGGGTCTGCGCCACGGCGGCAGGGCTGTCCGTTCCGGCGACCACCCGCTGGCTGGGTGAGGTCGCAGGGCGACAGCTTGATGCGTACCGGGCGCGGGGCGGGGACCTCCGGCGCTGGCAGTTCAGTAACGGGGTGACCTGTGATGCGGTGCGGTCACGGTGCTGGCAAAGTCCGGGACGACAGGCGGTGCTGACCGGCCTCAGCGGGGAGCTGTTTTTGACGGGGCACAGCCCGGATGCGCTGTCCCGGGCAGATGAGGCCTCATGTGGCTCAGGGTGTATCACGAACACGAGAAGGGAAGGTGATGATGAAAAAATACAGAACATACGGTGGTCTCCTGCTGCCGCTCTGGCTGTGGAGCGCACTGGCTTTTGCCGGTTCACCGGATACGGCCGGCGGACGCAAGGCACTGGCACAGCTTGATGCCACCGTGCAGGACCATGTGAGCGCGATGCAGCAGGCGGGTGATGCAACCGCCGCGGGTATCCGGGAGGGCGTCAGCGTGGCGCAGCAGCGCCAGCAGGAAAAGCTTGACCTGCAGCTGCGTATCAGCTCGCTCCGGTCAGAGATGGGGGCGCAGGCTGACATGACGCGCAGACAGGCGATTGCCCGGCAAATTCAGCAGCTGGAAGCCCGGCGAAGCCGCTTATAAACACATTCACAGCCACGAGATATCAAAAGGAATCACACGAATCATGAACATGACCCGAATGGCCCTGAATCGGGCGCTGGCGCTGCTGGCCCTGGTCGCAGCCTGCGTCCCGCTGTGCGGGCGGGCAGCCACGCTGCCGGAAATGCAGCAGCACTATGCCGGACAGTGGCAGGAAAAGCACGGCCCGCTCACCGCAGCACCGCCGCCGGCCCTGTCCGCCCTGCTGGCTATGCACGCCGGTGCCCCGGCCGCACAGTACAGTACCCTGAGCGCCCGTGAAGGGCTGGCAACCCTGACCCGGGAGTACACCCCGGCCCCGGACGGTGAGCTCCGGGTGGTGAATACGGATGTGGACACCGGCGGGCGACGCATACCCGTGCGGATATATCAGGGGGCAGCCGGCATGACCGGGCGAACGGCCCCCGGGGTGCTGTTCTTTATTCACGGCGGCGGGCATCTCAGTGGCTCAGTTGAGGTCTATGACCCTGTTGCCCGTCACCTGGCGCTGGCCACCGGTGAGACCGTCGTGGCGGTGGACTACCGCCGGGCCCCGGAGAACCCGTATCCGGCAGGGCTTGAGGATGCGCGGGCGGTGCTGATGCAGACCTACCGTCTGCTGGACCGCCAGCACATTCCCTACACGCGGCAGCTGACGCTTGCCGGCGACAGCGGGGGCGGGGCGTTTAGCGCCACGCTGGCCGCGGAGCTGCAGTCCACTCACCCCGGCCTGATTAACCGCCTGGTGCTCATTTATCCGAGTCTGGACTACACCCTGAACTGGCCGTCCGTGAAGGAGAACGGGACCGGGAAGCTGCTCGACGAGGCCAAGGTGCGCTGGTACTTCGACCAGTATTTCCGGCATGACGAAAACCGGCTGGCGCATTCTCCACTCTATATGCCGGTGACGAAGCGTTTTCCGCCGGTGCTGCTGTTCAGCGGCGGACTCGACCCGCTGCGCGATGAGGATTTTGCCTTTGTGGCGCGCCTGAAGGCGGCGGGTATTCCGGTGCGGCACGTGCATTTCCCGGAGGTGGTGCACGCCTACCTGATGCTGGAGAGCCTGGTGCCGTCAGAGGCGAAAGCCACTTATCAGGCCATTGGCGCGTTCGTGCATGACGCGGAGCGGCGATGAGATGATCCGTTTTTCCGGCATGCCGCCCGGAAAGCGCGGGCACGGCATTCGCCGTGTCCGGAACACAGCGGCGTAAGGAGTGGTAAACATGAACATGATGCGACATACCCGAAAAATGGTGCTGGCGGGCGTGCTGTCCGTCAGCGCCCTGCCGGGGCTGCTGCAGGCGGCTGAAACCGACCAGAAGTCGTTTCAGGTCAAGCTGACGGTGACGTCCTCCTGCGATATCCACACGGCCGACGCGACGGATGTGGATTTTGGCAGCAACAAGTCCACGGCCGGGACGGTGACCGCGCAAGGGGGGCTGACGGTGAACTGTACCAACGGGACGCCGTATGACATCGGGCTCGACAACGGTGCTAACTTCGCCAGCGGGACCCGTAACATGAAGAGTGCCACTGATACAGACCTGGTGGCCTATACGCTCTGGAAGGATGCCGCCCGGACGCAGGCCTGGGGAAATACCCTTAACAGTGACACCCTGCAGGGGACGGGGACCGGACAGGCGCAGACCCTGACCGTCTACGGCAGCACCAGCCTTGGCGGACAGAGCCTGAAGGCCGGGAGTTACGTGGATGACGTGACGGCAACCGTCACCTACTGAGGCAGGACCCGGGGAGGGTTGTCCTCCCCGGCATTCATTTTGACAGGGAGAAGCATGTGCGTAAAACAGTAATGGCAGTGGCCCTGATGCAGGGGCTGATGATGGTGTCCGGTCTGGCGCAGGCCGCGGCGCTTCAGGTCAGTCCGACCACGGTCGTCTTTGGCCAGGCGGGAAAATCGGAGCGGGTCTGGCTGACGGCAAGCGGCGACAGGCCGGTCACGGGTCAGCTCAGGCTATACCAGTGGGAGCAGCGCGACGGTAAGGACGTTCTGACCCCCTCACGGGAGGTTATTCCCTCCCCGCCGGTGATGACCGTGCCTGCGGGGGAGACCCAGCTCCTGCGCCTGGTCAGCAAGGTTCCGGCAGGACCGAAGGAGAAGGCGCTGCGCCTGATTGTTGATGAGCTGCCTGAAGCCGGCGCTGCGGTACCGCAGGGCGGGGTGCAGTTTTTGCTGAAATATTCCATTCCGGTCTTTATTCCGCCGGCAGGCGGGGCGCTGGCCCGGCCTGCCCCCGGAAAGCTGCCGGACGGCGTGACGTTCACGCTGCGTCAGACGGGTAAAGAGAGCCTGCTGGTTGCCGACAATGCCCGCAATGCGCATATCCGGCTGGCAGGGCTTGAATACGTCACGAATGCAGGGAACGTCCAGGTCCTGCGGCCGGGGCTGCTGGGCTATGTCCTGGCCGGAGGCCATCAGCAGTGGTCGGTGAAAACGCCTGCGGGGCCGGGATATTTCCGGGCGCGGGTGAATGATGACACGACGCCGGCTTCGCTGCTCTCCTGGTCCCGCTGAGGGGCTGCTGGCGCTGCTTTGCCTGCCTGCGGGGACCCTGTGGGCAGGTCAGGCCGGCGCGGCGCTGTCCGGGCTGGACTGTCAGCCGCTGTATGCGGAGGTGCTCCTGAATGACCGGCGCGTGCCGGAGCTGGCGGAGCTCTGCCGGGCGGGGGAAGAGACAGAAATGACCCCGCAGGCGCTGGAGGCGCTCGGCTTTCAGCAGGATTTACTGCCGCCGCCGCAGGCCTCCGGGCGGATTGCCCTGAGCCAGGTGCCGGGGGTGAGTGCACGCTACGATCCGCTTCGCGTGCTTCTTACCCTGCGCGCGCCGGCCGGTCTGCTGCAGCTGCAGCGGTATTCGTCAGGAGGTGAAGGCCTCCCTCCCCCCTCACTCTCCTCTCCTCCCCTCCCCGGGGTGTTGCTGAATTACAGTCTGTATGCTGCCCGGGCTGAGGGGGAGATGAGCGCCAGCGGCTGGAGTGAATGGCAGATGCATGGCAGCGACAGCTGGCTGCTGTCAGACAGCCAGCGCCTGGTCTGGCAGGCGGCGGATAAACGCGTCATCCACCTGGATACCCGGCTTCAGCGTGATTTTGTCGGTCAGGCCCTGACCCTGACCATGGGGGATACGGCCACGGTCGGACCGGACTGGAGCCGGTCAACCCGGATAACGGGCCTGCAGCTGGGCCGTAATTTTGCCCTGCAGCCGGAGAGCGGAACGGCGCCGGATGCGCTGCTGACCGGCCAGGCGACCCTCCCTTCCACCGTCGATATTTACATCAATCAGATACGCCAGAGCACGCAGCGGGTCCTCCCCGGGCCGTTTGATATAGAAGGGATGCCGGTACGCAACGGGGTGAACAGCGTACAGATGGTGGTGACCGACATCACCGGCAGGCAGCAGGTCCGCAGCTACAGCCTCTACGGCGCGTCATCATTGCTGAGGGCCGGACTGAGTGAGGGCTCGCTGGCGGCAGGCGTGCCGCGCCGTTCGTGGGGGATCCGGGATTTTGATGTGGACGGTAATCCGGTCTTCAGCGCCAGCCTGCGTCGCGGAATGACGGACACGCTGACGCTGGAGAGCCATACCGAAGGGCGCCGGCAGGAACAGATGGCCGGCGCGGGGCTCAGGTGGATCCCCGACAGCCAGGCCGGTCTGGTGAGTCTCGCTGTTGCAGGCAGTACCGGAAATGGCCGGCAGCTGTCGTGGGGATGGGAGCGCACCAGCGGTCCCCTCAGCCTGTCAGTCAGCGAGCAGCGGGTGAATGACCGCTTCCGGGACATTGCCACCGGGGAGGGCGCCGTATTACCCCGCCTGAGTCGTCAGGTTTTTGCCGGGCTGAACACGCCCTGGGGTAATCCGGCGCTGGGCATCATCCGTCAGGAGGACCGGGAGGGGGCCGCAAGGCGCTATACCAGCCTCTCCTGGTCATGGGGATGGCAGGGCGGCTCCGTGAGTCTGACCCTCAACCGGCAGGCGGGGCCGTCACCGGCCCGGAGCGTGGCGCTGTGGCTCTCCGTTCCGCTGGGCAGGGAGATAACGCTGAACGTCTCCCGGACGTCAGCCCGGCAGGGTGACAGTATGACGACCAGCCTGTCAGGCCGGCATGACGCGCTGGACTGGCGGGTATCGCAGGGCACCACGTCCGGCCACGCCAGTCAGTCTCAGGCCGAGGTCAGCCAGCGTGCGGACTGGGGTGACCTGTCGGCCGGCATCACGCAGATGCACGCGCCGCATACGACGACGGCCCTGTACGGTTCGGCCAGCGGCAGCGCGGTGCTGCTCAGGCAGGGGGCCTGGCTCACCGCCCCGGTCAGCGAGGGATATGCCCTGGTGTCGACGGCCGGGGTCCCGGGGATCCCCGTACGCCTTGAGAACAACCTGGCGGGGGTGACGGACGGCCGGGGCTATCTGCTGCTGAATCACCTCCAGCCCTGGCAGCGCAACAGCGTCTCTCTGGATGTGGCGTCAATAGGGGATAACTGGAGCCTGGGGCAGACGAGCCGGGAGGTTGTCCCGCCCCGCCATGGCGGGGTGCTGGCCTTTTTTGACGTCAGGCGCAATGTCTCCGCCGAGCTGCATCTCACGGATGCGGGAGGGCAGCCGCTGCCGGCAGGCGGGGCGGTGAGCCTCTCAGGCCTGCCCCTTACGCAGGTGGGACACGACGGGATGGTCTGGCTTGCCGACCCGCCCTCAGAGGGGAGACTTGAGGTCTCGGTGCCCGGCGGGGGCTGTCAGGTGGTCCTGACCCCGGCCCTGGTTCACCGGGCGCAGAAGGCCCCGGTACAGACGGTATGCAGGATACCTGCAGAGGAGAAGAGCAGATGATACGGGTGAGCATGTGGGTGGCGGTTCTCCTGCTGGCGGGAGGTGCCGGGACGGCGTGTGCCGGCGTGAACTGCTGGGTGGAGAGGGTCGGGGACCTGAATTTTGGTGCCGTGAGCTACCGCACGCCGACGGACGCCTGGGCCGCCGTGAACTATGGCTGCCAGGTCCCCTGGGAGGCGACGGGGGCGGTTTACCACATCCGCTTTTGCCACTTTCTGATGGCTGATGCGGCCATGCCGGGAGTGGCACCAAGGCGGCTGCGGCACTGGGACGGGTCGCAGATGGCCTGGGATGTCTATCACGATGCGGCCCGGACGCTGCTCACGGGTCCCCCGGGCGGCGTCTGGCCGGTGGAAAGCTGGACGCTGGACGGGGCCAGCAATGCCCGGGTCACCGGCAGCCGCATCCTTTACGGGCAGGTACCGGCCGGGCAGGGCAGCCTCAGTAACGGGACGTATGAGAGTCATTTTAACGGTGGCCGGCTGCGCTGGTACTGGACGAAAGGCAGTACGCCGGCACCGTCAGAGGCCGCCTGCCGGTCAGGAAGCGGCGGGGAGGGAGGCGGTGAAGTGGGGTATTTTCTGAACGTGCAGGCGCAGTCTCAGTCACCCTGTCTTATCCGGTCCGTGACCCCCCTTGACTTCGGGGTTCACGTCCGCCGGCTGGTCAGTCCGGCTGACGGGGTGAGCCGGATAGACGTGAGCTGTCCGCTGGCTGTGGCCTGGCGAATGACGCTGGATAACGGTCAGCACGGTGCGGGAGGGGCGCGCAGGATGGTGAATGCCCGGGGAGACGCCCTCGGGTACGGGCTCTGGCAGGATGCGGCCAGAACGGTGCCCTGGGACGGGAATGGCCCGGGGGTGAACGGAACGGGGCAGGGGCTCAGCGGGGTGAGTACGGTCAGCGTGTACGGGCGGGTACCGGTACAGCAGGCGGTCTCGCCCGGGGAGTACAGCGATACGGTGACCGTGACGCTGACGTACTGAGGCAGGGGTGCAGGCCCGCTTCCCGGACGGGTTTACGGCAGAGTGAGGAGGGAATATGAGAATGTCAGTGCAGGTCATTCAGTACATCATGGGGTGGATTGACGACAATCTGCATCAGCCCCTGCATATAGAGGATATCGTCCGCCGTACAGGGTACTCCCGGCGGCACGTGCAGCGGCTGTTTTTGCAGCAGACGGGCGTGAGCCTGGGGCGTTATATCCGCGAGCGCCGGCTGCTGCTGGCCACCTGTGAATTACGCGACAGTGCCCTGCCGGTCGGGGATATCGTTCACAAATATGGCTACAATTCCCTGCAGAGCTTTTACCGCACCTTTACCCGCAGGCATCAGCTGCCGCCGTGCGTCTGGCGCCGGACGCTGGCCGGGGCTGAGCCCGCGGGCCTTCCGGCAGCGCCCCTCTCCCCACCGGGGAAGGGTGGCGGAGAACGCCGGTGACGCGCCGGCATCCTGACGCCGTACGCCGGACGGGGGCCGGTGCGGCCATCTGGCTTCTTCCCCTGATGGCGCTGCTGCTCGGGGGCGGGAGCCTGTTTATGCATCTGCGGCAACAGGGTACCCTCGTCACCGTCATTGCCGACCGGGCGGACGGGATTAAGGCGGGGAAAACCCGGGTAAAAAGCCACAGCGTGGACGTCGGCGTTGTGGAAAGCACGCGGCTGTCGGACGACCTGGAGCATGTTGTGATGCAGCTCCGGCTGAAGCCGGGGGTGAGCCGGCTGCTGAGCGGCGAAAGCGTCTTCCGGCGCGTTGAGGCCCGCGCCGGACCGGAAGGGGTGACCGGGCTGGAGACCCTGCTTCGCGGTGACTGGATAGCCCTGGAGCCCGGGGGAAAGGGGCCACGCCCTGCGGCGTACCGGCTGGCTGACGGGGAGGCGACGGCGTCTTCCCGGGCGAAGGGGGTGCGTATCGGCCTCACGACCCCGGATGCCGGTCTGGTCCAGGCCGGGGAGCCGGTTCTGTTTCAGGGATACCGGGTCGGGCAGGTGGAGCACTGCGCGCTGGACGCAAAGGCGCGGCAGCTTTTTTGCCGGGCCTTCATCCGGGCACCGTATGACCATCTGGTCACCACCCGGGTCCGCTTTCACAAAGAGCACGGCGTGGCGATGGCGGCGGGGGCGTCCGGGATACACCTGAAGGTGGCCTCCGTCACAACCCTGCTGAGCGGCGGCGTCAGTTTTGACCTGCCGCAGGGCATGCCGTCGGGTGTCCCGGTGAAAAACGGCGCGATGTACGCCCTCTATGGGGACCGGGAGGCTGAGGAGGAGAGCCGCTTCACGCAGCATACTGACTATGTCATGTACTTTGAGGATACGGTGCGCGGCCTGTTGCCGGGCGCGCCCGTTGAGTTTCGGGGGGTGCGGGTGGGAACGGTCAGCAGGGTCCCGTTTCCGGGGGCGGGGGAGGCGCAGCTACTGCACGAGGATTACCGCATTCCCGTTGCGGTGCGCATCGAGCCCGGCCGGCTGGTCGGCATGGCGGAAGGGGATGCGGATGCACGCGAGCAGATGGATGCGCTGATACGTCGCGGTATGCACGGGACGCTGAAAATAGCCGATCTGGTAACCGGTGCCCTGTATATTGAGCTGGATTGCTGCGGGAAGGGGGCGACGTCCGGGGTGCAGGTGACATCGTCCGGCTACCCGGTTATCCCGAGCCTGAAGGGCGGACTGATACAGGTTCAGCAGGGGCTTCTCTCCGCGCTCGACAGGTTCAGCGCCCTGCCGGCGCGGGAATTACTGACTCAGGCGACGCGTACGCTGACGCAGGGGCACCAGACCCTGCGCGACGTGCAGATGACGCTGGACGCCCTCAACCGGACCCTGTCATCCCCTGCGGTACAACGGCTTCCGGCAGACACGCAGCAGACGCTGAGGACGCTGCAGGGGACGCTGCAAAGCGTGCAGCCGGGAACGGTCGCATACACCAGAATGGTGGCTGATTTGCAGAGGCTGAATCAGGCGCTTTTGCAGCTGCAGCCCGTGCTCAGCACGCTGAACAGCCGGAGTAACGCCCTGGTGGTGGAGGAAAAGCCGGAAGCGGACCCCGTGCCGGTCGCCCGCTGAAAGGGATGAGTGAGGTGTGAATTATTTGTGACGGGTGTTTTTACATGCTGAATGCGGCTGAAACATACCGTTAACACTGCGTAATTGTGGAACCCCCGTGGGGCGGGACATACTTCCACGCAGTCAGGGAGAGGCTGGCTGCCGGGGAGTACCGCGCGGGCACGCTCATGCCGGGAAAGGCAGGGCGGCGGTATTCTCTGGCAGTGACGGCGCTTTACGGCCTGCGATGAAGGGGTAACCCGGAGTGGCCGGAGAGCACCTTCGCATGAGTACGGGTGTGCATTCTGGTATCGCGCTCTCGACCGCAGCATATTCCGTGCTCAGCCGAAGGTGATACCGACATCGTTGCGGGTTATCGGCCTGTAAGACTA
>NZ_QFXN01000313.1:0-473 GCF_003144775.1 Enterobacter sp. CGMCC 5087
CCTGACGCCAGGATGTGGAGCAAACAGGGGAGAACCGGATGCGTTTTTTTACAGGTAAGCGTGTGGCTGTTATTGTCCTCATGGCAATGAGTGTCTGTCTTTATTCATCTGAGGCTGCAGCAACGGGCACCGGTAATATCGTTGTTTCGTTGCCTGAAGGTGGAACAGCAATATGCAGCAGCCCGGGGTTTCGCGTGGGGCGCGCTGTACTGTTGCCTGATGGTGTCTACAACAACGGTGACAGGGTTGTATTAACCGGGGCCGGTGCGCCGTGTTCTAAAACGCTTCAGGCCACACTGAAAGGCGACTCTGGTGATGAAACACTGAATGCATCCGATATAGGCATTGCTTATGTTTACGGGTATGCCGACCCCTCATGGCACCCGGCTAAGGACCTGCCTGCGTATTCCGCTCTGATCGATCATGTTTTCGCGTGGAACGTCGATCAGCGATTCGCAGCTGATCGATCATCC
>NZ_QFXN01000314.1:0-3499 GCF_003144775.1 Enterobacter sp. CGMCC 5087
ACTGATAGTTATCACCTGACAAAAAAAATATCGTGATATTCATCACAAAGCTGAAGTGTTCTGGTGATGGGCGTTTGTTTTTTGACCACAATCATTGTGTTGGTATTTTTGAGGTCCGGCTTTCATTTTGTCAAAAAGCGATCCCAGTAAGATGAGAGTGCTATTTATGGACTTCTTTATTCCAGAAGGTCGATTCAAATTCATTACGTCTAATGATGGATCAAACACAAACAGCGGCGAATTAATACTGGCTTGTTCTTATACCGATGATGAGGGGGAACAATAACAGACATGAATATCATAAGGCGCGGGCTTGCAACATTGAATTGAATGCTGCGCATTGATGACCAACCGAGACCTTCGGTTATTTTATTCGCCATTTGATACCAGACAGTGCCCGGAAATCCTCACGTACTCCATGTACGCTCCGGTTTCTGTAAGCTGGCCCGGCACCAAACTATCTTCTACAACTACGTGTGCCGGGACAGGCTCTAAATATAAAATCTGTTTTAAAAGACAGAGAATAACAAATTTTCTTACCTATAGCTGGATCAAACAACCGACGAAGGAGAGTAATACTATGAATCAACGAATCAATGAGTTTAAGTGGGATGGGAATAAAGACCAGACGTACACCAGTGCATACGGCAGCACCGTTTTACGTGAAAAGGATTACAGCAGATCTGAACCATTCACAATGGAGGCAAAAGGTCATTACCTCGACTTATTGGGTTCTGAGAGTACTGCGGTATGGTCTGAAAAGGTTCACATCAACGAGGGTAGGCTGAGTCTGGGAGAAGTTGATTATCCTGCAGGTCTGCTTCTTGTCGAAAGTACAATTGTTAACCGTGGCATACTTGAGATGTATCTGTCTTTTCTCGATGATACAGAACCCACAGCAAACGCGAGTAGTCTATTCCTTAGGGACAAAAGCCAGACCACCATTAATGTTAACCAACATACTGCTGGTACTATTATAAGTAAGATCATCTCTGTTTATGACAATGCAACACTTAAATTTAATATTGATGCTCCACTTTCCGCTCCAAAGATATATGGCATAACAGCCGTGAACAATGCAAAGGTTGAACTCAGACTGCCACCATTTAAAGATATTAGTCAGGTAAGAACCCATTATACCCTGGGAGGGATAACCAATGATGATGGCAGTGCGGTCGTAAAAGATGCGACTATCACTATTAGTCCTTATGAGCCTGATGGCGTTCCCCCTTACATGTTCAACAAGGCAACGCCTGAGGATATCACTTTTAACTTTGACACAAGTGCAGGAAAAAACGGCGGTAAGTTTATTCTGAAAGGTGTGGGTGGATTTCAACGAGGATATATTGTGAGCAGCGGATGTATCATGCTTAATGGTAAATCATTGAAAGGAGACGCGGATTTTATTGCTAACGGAGTTGAAATAACTGTGAACCAGGGCAATATGACGATACAGATGATTAAGTAAGGTGAACGCGAAAGCGGCCTGGAAGACAACAGAGATATCTATGGGTAATATTTATTCTCTGTTGATTTATTATTAATGATATTTATTAAGGTAAATCAATGTTACGACAGCCTGTTCTCTGACATTATCAGTAGTAGAGGCTGTTTTAACACCCGGCTAAACCTTTCGCTACACAGCGTAGTTATTGCTATTTCATTCTCTTATTAAGTAAGGATATAAGTTATGGACCGTAAATTTCAGTGGGATCCGGCGTCCGATCAGACTTATCAGGCGAGGTTCGGTGACAGTAGACTGAAGGCTGATACGTTCAACAAGGTATGTGGTCGTCATTTTATGATGGATGCACCGGGGTGTACATTGACACTGGATGCATCATCAAATGTTCAGTCATCTCCGGTATTCGACTGGACGGATGATCCTGTATCAAAAGAAATGACCAGGATACAGGTACAAAGTGGTACTCTTATCGTCGAATATGACAGTCAAACTGATGAGTTCGCTATTGGTAATCTGACGGATGACCCGTTAGAACGAATAGAGCTTAGTGTGAGCGCCAATGCTACGCTTAATTTTAGGGGGATATATTTGCAAGCAATAGACCCGATGGCGGAAGGGCTTGAACCTGGTTGTAATATTGATGTTGATGGGCATTTCCAAATGAGTAATGGCTGTTCATTAATTGCCAATGTTACGGTCAATAATAATGGTATAATGAGCATTCTTGGCCAATCCTTTGATTTTGGCGATAGAAGCAGTCTTGTGGTGAGCAGTGAGCCTGTTGGCAGCAAATTCTCGTTTGCTGCCATCGTCGATGAAGATGCAAAAATAGCGTCTAACTCATACATGCAATTTATGGGCTCGTCAAATTCAGTGCTGGAATGCAGGGACCTTGTCCTTTCTGGAAATGCAGTTATTGAAGTCTGTGATAATGCACGCCTGGAAGTGGTGGCACACAAGAGCCTGAAAGCAGAAAACAGTTATTTTAACATTCGCGGAAAAAGTGCCGAACTAAAAATAACCTACGCGATGAATTTTAATGAAAATGACGGTTATAATGGAATATTTAATTTCATCAGGGATGAAAATCATCCTAAAGATAATAAGAGTAAAATTGTGCTCAACAGCGTGAGTGATATGGAGTATGCGCTGTTGATGAAGGGGAACTATGTCACGGTGGATGGTGATGTGGCGGTCTATGGTACAGACTTTACTCTCAAGAGAAACAAGAGTCAGGCTATCATCACGCTTGTCGTGTAGATTCGTTATAGCTAATGGCGGGAGATACTCAGTAGATGAATGAAGTTCTCCCTGCCGTGGCTGGATTAAAAAAGTATCGGGACAGGTTGTGTGCTTAATACGCGACAAGAACTTTCGGATATTAATTTATTTCACGGAGAACTCATCTTTACAGGAATTGCAGGTAGTCAGCCTTGTCGCCCGGGAAATCAATAAATATCCGGTATCATTAGTATAATAAAAATGAAATTAATAAAAACATCGTTAATACTTTCCGTGTTCTTTCTGACAAGCTGCCAGTTAGCGCCGGGCCAGTATTTATCGGCATCCGGTAAGAATAAAGCCCCGGTATCTGACAGCCAGTTTGGTAACGTTGCAGCGAACTCATCTTCAAAGGTATTTTCAGTCAGTTAGCGTTACCGGTGTTAATTCACCACAGTCACCCGAGTCAGTTGATGCTGAAAAATGATGGGCTATTAAAATACGAACGCAGGAGAAATGAGTCAGGACTGCTTCCCGTACATTCCTTAATGCGACAGAGCATGATTTACTGAGTTGTTTATATTTTTAAAATAGTTAATTTAATGGGGTTACACTTGAAATTTACCTTTTTAACAAATATCCGTATGAATTATCAGCGTATGGTAGCTGTTATCTTTACCATTCTATTCATTACTAATTTGTCTGGTTGTGCATCAAGCAATGATAGCGGCCTGGTTGACTGCGTATTCCGCTCTGATCGATCATGTTTTCGCGTGGAACGTCGATCAGCGATTCGCAGCTGATCGATCATCC
>NZ_QFXN01000315.1:0-1450 GCF_003144775.1 Enterobacter sp. CGMCC 5087
CGCGATCGAACACGATGCGAAATCATGATCGACTACGGTGCGAACTGGCGATCGATCACCGTGCGAATATGCAGTCATGGAGAAAAGCCTGACACGCCTACCGGTCAACTGACCTGCAAAGGGTTTAATCGTGCTCTGACACTGCCATCAGTACTACTGCCACGCTTTGGAATGCCTGATGCGATTTATGCTTCCGCACCAAAAGAAAACAAAACCGGCAGTTCACTGCGTCCGCTGACCACCATTCTCCCCACGGCTATCCGGGCAGAGCGGCCGGTTATTCTGAAATACCACGCCACGCAAACGGACGGACTGGTCGACGATCTTCTGTCGGCCAGCGGTCAGAACAAACGGGTATTCGTTTCCTGGGAGCATAAAAACCTGGTAGTGGCCGCGAAGGCACTGGTAAAACGCACCGGAGGCTCTCCAGAACAAATCCCGCAATGGAAAGGCGATGATTTTGACAGCCTGTACGTTATACGGCTGAGTGATGAGGGGAAATTTGTGTCATTCAAAAAGGAAAACGAAGGACTAAACGATGTGAGCGAGCGCTGTCAGAACTAAAAATACCGGGATCCGCCAGGTCCCTACTCATCATGGCGCGAACAACAGCTTTGTGGTCGTCCTGTCAATCGCACCTGACGGCTTACCATCGGCACCAAAGTAACGGTCCTTACGACACACCTTTTCTTTCGTGTCACAGTAAACCCCGTTCGCAAACGTAAACGCCGAGCGATCAAATTCCCCCTGCGCGGCCAGCTGCTGACCTTTTTTCGCGCCCAGGTATTTCGCGGTCAGCGTGTCAGAAATCCCCGTCGCATCAGCGCAAACGTACGCATCACAGACCACACCAGCGGCAGGGTTTGTGAGCTTATTGTGCTCTGCCGCCTCAGCCAGACTGCAGGCGCTACCGATGATAAGGCATAATCCCAACATAAACGCCTTTTGCATATGCATTTCCCTCATGTAAAAGCATGTCCCGGCTCTGGCAACGGCAGACTGCGGGTGTCAAGTATTTGCACCACCTGGTATGGTGCACAACGATACCGTTCTCACCGCACTCCTGCCGCAACCTCATAACAGTCTGCAGCCATCGTTATTCTCGCTTCAGTCGCGGCGAATTACACAGCCACAGCGTCATGACCATCACCAGTATCGCACCAGTATAGAGCAGCACATCATGTGAGGACGGATGCTCAACAATAATCAGCCTGACAATAGCGGTAATACCGATATAGATGATGTACCGCAGCGGGAAGTGGTACCCCGCCTGAAAGTACTTCACGATGAGCGCGATAAACTCAAAGTACAGAAAGTACACCATCAGCCCGTCCACCAGGCTGTATTTGCTGTTATCCGCGTCAGGCTGAAACAACACCTCCGCCAGATGCAACGTTTCCTTTGCGAGGAACACAACCAGTATCAGTCCCAGCAACAACAGCGCGGCATT
>NZ_QFXN01000316.1:0-11947 GCF_003144775.1 Enterobacter sp. CGMCC 5087
AACCCTTCATCGCAGGCCGAAAAGCCAGAATGGACCGCCTCCGGGGGCTGCCCCCCCGCACCTGCAACATCAGTGTCACCGGCTCTGTCTTGCTGAGCGAGTGGCGGTCTGTGTCTCCCTGACATGGAGGTGAATGCTACCCACGGGAGATTAACCCCACAATGGCAAAGCATTAACAGCGTGTTTCAGCCGAATTCAATACGTTAAATACACCGAACTTTTGCGACAAAAAAAGTAAAGGGAAAGAGAGCGAGGAAGCATGCCGGGACCGGCAGCCCATACCAGTACGCGACTGAATACACCTGGTCCGGTATGCAAAGGGGTAAGCTGGCGACGTAATGAGCCCGCACATAGATTTGCGTAATTGCCTGATTTTGAGATGTTCAATCCAACATTAAAAAACAGGCTAATTTATGGACGACAAACAGTTGCAGGCTCTGGTTAACAAACTCCCCCTGAGGACTTCAACCAGTTCGATCGCTTGCTAAAGAAAATCAGCGTCGAGGCGAAACTCAATGCCGAAATGCCCCATCACCTCGGCTACGATAAACATCAGCCCAATCCATCGACCAACGCCCGCAACGACTATACCCAAAAACCGTTATCACCGACGATGGCCCGCTGGAGTTGCGTACGCCACGCGGTCGCGATGGTTCCTTCCCCCAGTTGGTGATGAAGAACCAGCCCCGGATCACTGGCATGGATAACCAGATTTTATCGCTGTACGCCAAAGGGATGACCACCGCGTTTAAAGAGTTGTATGACGCCAATGTCTCGCCGGTGCTGGTCTCAAAGGTTACCGCCCCCTGGAATCCAGAATGCGTTGCCCGCAACATTACGGAAATTTAGCTCAAACCTCCTTCCTGAATTCACCGCGAGGACAGATTAAAGAGATTGATCATGTTTTCTGGCTGGCGGCAGTAATTTTCAAGACAGGTTTTGAAATTCACTACACGTCGGGGTGTGAATTCATATTTTCGGTAGTAGAGACAGATATCAAAGGTACTGGCAACGAATCCCGGCAACAGTTCAACCAGCCTCCCCTCATTAATATCCTGCTGCACCAGTTGCCGGGGCAGGCAGGCGATACCGGCATCATTGAGCACCAGGGTGCGCAATACCTCAGAGTCATCGCACTGTACCGTATCCGGGATTTTGAAAAATTCATGCTTATCTCCCTGACGGAACTCCCAGCGGTCTCCTCCCACGAGGCTTGAGGCAAACAGGCAGTTATGGTGCATCAGGTCATCAGGTGTATTGACATCGCTACGCCCCGAAAGATAATGCTTTGTGGCAATCACCACCAGAGGCTCACTGTACAGTCGCAGACAGGTATCACCCGACGGCAGTCCCGGTTTGCCAATGTGGCTGGCATTTGCCCTGATGGAAAAGTCATACTCATCCACCACATCGGCCAGAAAGGGGTTAATCACCACCTTAAATCGCGTGCCCGGATGCGTCCGCAGCCAGGACGCCATCACATGCGGAAGCACGTTCCGGGCAAATAACGGGGTGGAGGATATTCGGATTTGCCCGCACAAATCGTCCTCTTTCCCCCGGATTTCTTCTATCACACTCCCCGCCTCCTTCAGGATCGGGGAGAACTTTTCATGCAGCGACATCCCTGCCTCTGAGGGGATCACCTTTCGGGTGGTCCGGTGCAGCAACGTCATACCCAGTTGCGCTTCCAGTTCGGCTATCCAGCGACTGCCGGCGGAGACGGAGATCCGGTGCTCTGAAGATGCCCTGCCCACCGAACCCAGTCGAACAACGGAGCAAAAAAATTCAATTTTATCCAGCATGGTGAAAATCCTGTTGAAGACAGTCTGCCACTGATAACCGGCAGACTGTAATAACGCGGGTTTATCAGGCCGCACTGTTTGCCTGGTGACGTATATGGCTATGGTACGGGCGTGCGGATAGTAAACACCATCAGCGCTTTGTTTCAGAAGGTGACCGTAATGACAAAGACATTGGCCCCTCACTGAATATTTTCGCCTCCATGATTTTCAGGGCAGGGCTTATTGACGGTGCGAAGTCCATCTGGCTCAGGATATCGCGATGCAAATCCACGCCCGGTGCCATTTCAGTCAGTTCCAGCCCTTCAGGCGTCAGCCTGAACACGGCACGCTCGGTAATATACAGTACCGTCTTGTCGGATTTGACGGCCCTCTCCCCGGAAAAGGTTACCTGCTGTACCTGGTGAATAAATTTACGAATGCTGCCGTCTCTGACAATGTTCAGCTTTCCCTCTTCGATGCGGATGTCCGATTTACCCGCCGTAAATGTCCCGCAAAAATAGACTTCCCGGGTGTTTTGCGTGATGTCGATAAACCCGCCACACCCGGCAATTTTGGGGCCGAAACGGGAGACATTGAGGTTCCCCTGTCTGTCACATTCCGCCAGACCGAGAAAAGCCTGATCCAGTCCGCCCCCGTCGTAAAAATCAAACTGTTGATCCTGGGTGATAATCGCTTCTGGAAGGGAGGATGCCCCAAAACTCAGCCCCCCGGCCGGCGTCCCGCCGATTGCGCCCGGCTCCACGGTCAGCAACAGCCGGTCAGACAGTCCCTCTTCATGGGCAACGGCGGCGATCACTTCCGGGACGCCGATGCCGAGATTCAGGATAGCCCCTTCTCTCAGTGCCATCGCCGCCCGTCTCGCGATGATTTTCTTCACATCCATCCTGACGGGTGAAGGGGATGCCCTGTCGTCGTCCCCCTGACTGCTGTACCGATCATTCTGGACTTCAGCAAACGTCTGCATATGGTCATTCAGGTCATCAACCAGCACAATATCGTCAACGTAAATCCCCGGGATACGAACGTCATGCGGTTTTAGCGTCCCGGCAGGCACCCGGCGTTTCACCTGCACAATGACCCGTCCGCCGTTATTTTTCACCAACTGGGCAATCGCCAGATTGTCCAGCAGCAGACACTCATCTTCCATGGTGATATTGCCGTGTTCATCGGCAGTCGTTCCCCGCAGGAGGGCGACGTTACCCGGGATTTTCTTATAAAAGAGGCACTCTTCTCCGCCAAGGGTCACCACCTCTACCCACTCTTCAGTAGTCAGCGCATTGATTTTCCCGCCCTCCTGACGAGGGTCGACGAACGTCCCCAGCCCGACGTGGCTGATGGTACCGGGTTTGCCGGAGGCCGAATCACGCATCAGCTGGGCAATCACCCCCTGGGGCAGATTGTATCCTCTGATTTTTTCTTCAATCGCCAGCGTCTGGAGTTTCGGGCTCAGCCCCCAGTGCCCGGCAATGACAAAGGACACCAGACCTTCCTGCGCCATATGATTGACGCTTTTGTCACCCCCATCACCCTGGCCGGCGGTAAAGTAAATGGACAGGTTTCTCGGGTGGCCTTCACGCTGAAAACGCTCACCCGTCTCTCTTTCTATCGCCTCCGGGACAGCTGCACCAATAAAACCGCCCAGGATGACGTGGTCGTTGTCCCGGATACGACAGGCAGCCTCTTCGGCTGAAATAAAATTTACTCGCTTCATCTCTGAACTCATTCGTTGTTGTGGTTTATTTAAAAAACATCCTGACGACGTCACGATAAAACCTTCCGGAATAAATTCAGAACCGTTTCGGCGAAAAACAGTTTTTCAAAAACAGAATAATGCAGCACAGAAATTCTCAGGATACCCGCGTTAAATACCGCCCTGATTTAAGCCATAAATGAAAAACACTTTTGCACGGGAAATATTTCACAGAGGGGACGCTGCCTCGTTATATTTCCCTCCGGATTAACGGGGATATTTACCCCCTGATACATCCCGTATTTCACTGAATCAATATACGGGTAATACCCGTCACCTTCAGAACACAGGAGCGGTAGCAATGTCCTTTACCATTGAACAGCTGACGACAGGTCAGACAGCATCATTTCGTAAAACCATTACCGAAGCGGACGTCATCAATTTCGCGTCCGCCAGCGGCGATATGAATCCGGTCCATATCGATAAAATTGCCGGTAAGGACAGCATTTTCGGGGACCGCGTGGCCCACGGTATTCTGGTCAGCGGCCTGATATCCACCGTGCTGGGAAACCAGTTACCTGGCAACGGGACAATTTATCTCGGGCAGGACATGAGGTTTACCCATCCGACATATATCGGCGACACCATTACCGCCACGGTGCAGGTGACGGAGATTAACAAAGAGAAGAACCGGGTCCGGCTTCAGACGACCTGTACCAATCAGGACGGTGTGGTGGTGATTACCGGTACCGCAACCGCCATGCCACCAAAAGCATGAAAAAGATAATGCTGCAAAAAACATATATTCGAGGGTCCTGACTGAAATACCTTTACGACAGGATTCGCAAGAAAAATATACTCCCTGATTTATTATCTCAACACAGAGCATAAATAATGATTATTGAACCCATTATTAAAGGCTGCATTGCCAGGAACTGTCACCCTTATGGCATCCGGGCTGCCGTACAGCAACAGATTAATTATATTAAACGTGTCCCACCGGTTAAGGGCCCCAAAAAGGTCCTGGTGATTGGCGCCTCTTCCGGATATGGCCTTGCCTCCCGTATTGCCCTGGCCTTTGGCGGCGGAGCCGATACCATTGGCGTCTCCTTTGAAAAAGGACCGAATGAGAAAGGCCCGGGTACGGCAGGCTGGTATAACAATATCGCTTTTCGGGAAGCCGCAGAAAGCGCCGGACTGACTGCCCGTAACTTCATCGGGGATGCCTTCAGCGATGAGATGCGCCGTCAGGTGACCGATTACATCCTCAATGAATTCGGGGGAGAGGTTGATCTGGTGGTGTACTCCCTGGCGTCCGGTGTTCGTACGGCCCCGGATGGGGTAACCTATCGTTCCACGCTCGGCGTGCGTAATACGCCATTCAGCGGTGAAGCCTTTGACCTTGAACATCAGACCCTGACCCGGCAAACGCTGGAGCCGGTCTCCGACCAGCAGTTGCAGGATACCGTCAAAGTGATGGGGGGAGAGGACTGGCAGCTATGGATTGACTGGCTGAACCAGGCCGGTGTTCTGGCGAAGAATGTCAAAACCGTGGCGTATTCCTATATCGGCCCCGAATCCACCTGGCCGCTGTACAGGGATGGTGCGCTGGGGGCAGCCAAAACGCACCTGCACCGCACTGCCGATATACTCAATAACCAGCTCAGTGCCACAGGCGGACAGGCGCACGTCGTCGTCTGCAAGGCCGTGGTCACCAAAGCCAGCGCCTTTATCCCGGTCTTTCCGCTTTACATTGCCCTGCTGTACCGGGTGATGAAGGAAAAACATCTCCACGAAACCTGCATCGAACAGATGTATCGCCTGATGGCGGAAATGCTCTATCCCATCCGTGGCGAAACACCCGTAGATGACCAGCGGCTTATCCGCATTGACGAGCGGGAGCTTCGCGCCGATGTTCAGGCAGAGGTAGAAGCACTACGTAAACAGGTAACACCCGAGAACTTCATGACCGTCAGCGACTTTTCCGGTTATCTGCAGGAGTTTCATGCCCTGAATGGGTTTGGTCTTCCGGGGGTGGATTACCGTGCAGATATCGACCCGGCAACGCTGGCCGCGATGAAACCATAACCTTTACCAACCATGCCGTCAGTCAACAACCGTGTTTCCCGGCTCAGTACCGGGAGCACCTTTATGGCGGCCATTTATCAGGACTGACATGAATACAGATGCTGTACGAAAGCAGGCTTTTGCCATGCCACTGACCAGCCCGGCCTTCAGCCGGGGGCCTTATCGTTTTTACAACCGGGAGTACCTGGTGCTGACTTACCGGACCGACATGGCAGCGCTGAGGGCCGTGGTCCCCGAGCCCCTGGAAGTGACTGAGCCGATTGTAAAATATGAGTTTATCCGCATGCCGGACTCGACCGGCTTTGGCAACTACACCGAAAGCGGGCAGGTCATACCGGTCAGTTTTCAGGGGGGTAAGGGAAATTATACCCATGCCATGTATCTGGACGACCACGCCCCGATTGCCGGTGGCCGGGAAATCTGGGGATTTCCCAAGAAATATGCGCATCCGCATATGGCGGTGTGTCAGGACACCCTCGTCGGCACGCTGGATTACGGCCCGGTCCGTATTGCCACCGGCACCATGGGCTACAAATACCAGGAAATGGACCAGGCCGCGCTGCTGGAAAGCCTGAAGCAACCCAATTTCCTGCTGAAAATCATGCCGCACGTGGATGGCAGCCCCCGGATTTGTGAGCTGGTTCAGCATCACCTGAGCGACATCCGCCTGCAGGGGGCCTGGTCCGGGCCGGGAGCGCTGGAGCTGCACCCGCATGCACTGGCACCGGTGGCACAGTTGCCCGTACTGGAAATGCTGTCTGCCAGCCATTACATCGCGGACCTGACCCTGACGCACGGGCAGGTCGTGTATGACTACCTCGCCTGATGGCGGGCTCACTGAAATCACGCCGGTGCTGAACGGGGACGACGTTCTCCTGCAGACACCGGATATGAATAATGAACAAGGAAAAATGAATATGTCGCTTAAGAATAAAGTTGCACTGATTACCGGCTCCGGCAGCGGTCTGGGGAAAAGCATTGCACTGCAGTATGCCCGTGAAGGTGCCAGGGTGGTGATTTCGGACCTGTCACCTGAAGCCGTCATCCGCACCGTGGAGGAGATACGGGCGCTGGGCGGTGAAGCGTTTGGCGTCACCATGGATGTTTCGAATGAGTCTGAGGTCAATGACGGCGTTAAAAGCGCGGCGGACCATTTCGGCACTATCGATATTCTAATCAGTAACGCCGGGATCCAGATTGTACGCCCGGTGGAAGAGTTCACGCTGACGGAATGGAAAAAAATGCTGGCCGTTCATCTGGACGGTGCCTTCCTGACCACCCGCGCCTGCCTGAAATACATGTACGCCCGGAAACGTGGCAGCATCATCTACATGGGGTCTGCGCATGCCAAAACGGCGTCGAAGCTTAAGGCCCCTTATGTGACCGCCAAACACGGTCTGCTGGGATTGTGCCGCGTGGTGGCCAAAGAAGGGGCACCTCAGGGGGTCAGGGCCAACATGATTTGCCCGGGCTATGTCCGTACACCGCTCGTTGACAGGCAAATTCCGCAACAGGCCCGGGAACTGGGTATCACCGAAGACGAGGTCATCAGAATGATGCTGGCCGAAACGGTGGATGGCGAATTTACTACAGAGAAAGACATTGCCGATGTGGCGGTCTTCCTGGGGGACTTTGAGACAAATGCACTGACCGGGCAGTCCCTGCTGGTGAGTCACGGCTGGATGATGGAGTAAATGTACTGCGTGTCTTTAATGAAGACACTCAGCCCCGGGGCACAGCTCCGGGCCTTAGCCTCAACACAAACATCATCACGGAGATAATGTATGAAACAGGATACCGGTAGCCTCCAGGTCAGAACATTCAAACGGGCGCTCTGTTGCCTGCCCTGCGGTCTGGCGCTGAGCGTCAGTTTATTTTGCGGGACAGGCCACGCCAGCCCTTTAACGATGCAACAGTCGCAATATGCCCAACAATGGCAACAAAAGAACGGCCCGCTCAGCAGCGCCCCGCCCCCGGCGCTGGCAGCCCTGCTGACGCAGCATGCCGGTGCGCCAGGCGTGCACTATAACACCCTGAGCGCCCGCGAAGGGCTGGCCGCCCTGACCCGACAGTACACCGTGCCACCGACGAGCGAACTGGCGGTGGAGAATGTGGACCTGGACCTGCACGGGCGGCGTATTCCGGTACGGATTTACCACCGTCAGACCGACACACTGGCCTCCGGGGCAGCGGAGCGCCCGATAGCCAAGAGCGTGGCAGGTCGGAAGGCGCCCGGTGTGCTGTTCTTTATTCACGGCGGCGGGCACCTGAGTGGCTCCGTCAGCGTCTACGACCCGGTAGCCCGCCATCTGGCAGTCAGCACCGGCGAGACAGTGATTGCCGTGGACTATCGCCGCGCCCCGGAGAACCCGTACCCCGCAGGGCTGGAGGATGCCCGGGCAGCGCTGCTGCAGGCATACCCTCTGCTGGACCGCCAGCATATTCCGTATACACGCCAGTTGACCCTGGCCGGAGACAGCGGGGGCGGAGCGTTCAGCGCCACGCTGGCGTCTGAGCTGCAGTCCACTCACCCCGGTCTGATTGACCGCCTGGTGCTCATTTACCCGAGCCTGGACTACACCCTGAACTGGCCGTCCGTGAAGGAGAACGGAACCGGGAAGCTGCTCGATGAGGACAAAGTGCGCTGGTACTTCGACCAGTATTTTCAGCATGACGAGGACCGTCGGGCTCACTCTCCGCTGTATATGCCGGTGACAAAAGCCTATCCGCCGGTGCTGCTGTTCAGCGGAGGGCTTGACCCGCTGCGCGATGAGGACTTTGCGTTTGTGGCGCGCCTGAAGGCGGCGGGCATTCCGGTGCGGCACGTGCACTTCCCGGAGGTGGTGCATGCGTACCTGATGCTGGAAAACCTGGTGCCGTCAGAGGCGAAAGCCACCTGGCAGGCCATCGGCGAGTTTGTAAACGGCGCGACAGACAACCAGAAGAAATAAAACGACGGACTCGCCCCTCGTGCGTATTACCACAGGCGGAAAACGCTGAATGTTCGGGCGTTTTCCGCCCGTTACAATACACTCCCCACTCACTGATAATTTCCCTTGTCCACAGCGTTATAACCCTGGCCACTGGTACACATTCAGTCAATAAACGCCAGGAGCACCGCTTTCAGTTCGCTATCCAGTGGAAAATTGACTCGCCATTCAACATCCGTTATCGAAAAATCGAGCGTGGGATCGTCCAGCATTTCTGTTATACGTTGCTTCAGATATGCTGGCCTGTTTTTTGCATTTCTGAGTATGATCCGAAACAACATCGCATAGAGTTCACAATGCCACGACCAGCCATCACCCACACCGATCACATCCTGCAAACGCGGCTGATCATCAATAAGTCGCAGAATAAACTGTTCAGCCAAATCAAGATGTTCCTGGCTCACATTGTCCAGTGGCGCAAGAACAGCAGCAGATAATTCGTGTAACCAGCGTTCAGCGTCTTCTTCACGCCGGAAATGTAGCGTTTCCCATGTTCTTTTATCGTACTCACAGGTCACCAGAGAAAGGATGTTATCCGGTGCCGTCAGCCATTTATTTTTCAATAATACACCCGCAGTTGGATGACAACAGGCCAGTTCAGCAACCATCTCAAACAGTGCGTTCCGAGGACTCTGGTTTAACATTTCACGATGCTCATTCGTAAATGCCTGCTCATCGAACAGGCGCTGCCATACGACCGGCGTTCCGTCTGGCATCTTTTCCATATAGTCATTCACTCCTGAGTATCAGCAGGCGGCACCAGCGTCAACAAACACCCACCCGTATATTGCTCACGAAGCATGCAATCAAGCCCCCTCGTACTCAGCGCATCGACAACCACACCGCTGTCCCCGACCACCATAAACGTAATCTCACCCGTCAGTCTGCCACTTACCTCAAACTTGCATCCTAGCTCAGACTTCCTCACCAGAAAGGCCGCTGACCCCGCGTACTCAGCAATCAGCGTCTGTGGCTGCCATTCATCATCCGCCAGCACCGCGTTAACCCAGCCCAGGGATTTCAGGTGCTCAATCACCCGGGTCAGACGTAACAAATCTGGCGGGGACGTCACCGGGTTATCGCAGGCATTCAGGAGGCCCTCCAGGCGTTGTTCAAGGCCCGCGGCGGGCCCTTTTTGCCGTCCCAGGCTGAGCAGGCTGTTAAGCTCAGGCGCAACTGACCGGGGGAACCGACGCTGTTTTTGTGCAGCCGCAAGCCAGCGCAATAAAAACGTATGAATGGTCAGCGGTGAAAGGGCCTGACCGTCCTGCTGTGCAAGACACAGGGCAACCCGGGCGCACCATGCCAGATGGGCAAGGTCGACCACGGTTTGTTCAGGGGGTAAGGTATTGTGAGTGTGTTTCATGCCGGAAGTATATCGGCAGAGCGCAGACCGGAAAAGCCCGGGTGGCGGCGAAGTACCCACGCGAGTGTCTCACGCCTTTTATCATCGTCAGACCGCCAGCACATTCACAGTCTGATAACGCCCGTTCTGGCTGTCATCACGGGCAGCGTCATTTCCTGCACTCGTGTTTTTAGCCGGTTAAAAGGCGTAGTGAAAGCGTCCCTGCCAGCGCGGCTGATAATGTTCTGCGCCATACTCGTTACGCCTGTGCAGGCTGTACCGGCCACCGTTTGCCATGCTTCAGCGATGATGCCGTTTAGCACCTGTAGCGCACTGTCGGTCAGTTGCGGGTTTCGTTCTGTCCCCAGCGTATCGAGATTGAGCATCAGCACCATTTTGCATTCAGGTGCGCAGGCCGCCTCCCACACCCAGCGTAACAATGTCGGTGGCGAACTCCGGCGTTCGGCGCGCCTGTGAGTATTCACCCGTCCGCTGCCAGACCTCAGTATGAAAGCGTAAAATCAACGCGTGGTAATCGGCCAGAGTTTCGCCGTACGGCAGCACCAGCGTAAAGCTGAATGCCACCAGACGCGGGTAATGGTCAACGGCCTGTTGCAGAAAAGCGCGAATGTTTTCGGCATCCACAGCGTTGCCGGCAACTGTGCCGGTGTGATGGTCATTCATGGGAAATTATCTCTCAGGGTTGAAGCCGGCAGAACGCCGGCAGGCAGGGTGGTATACCTGATGTAAATAGCAATCACGGGGCTTACCCGGGCAGAGTGTTGCAGCAGTAATTCATCCGCCAGTGCGCTTCTTCGATGCTGTAGATACCGGTCAGACACCGGGGACAATGCTTCACGCCCTGGTAATGCTCACCGCACCATACGCAGTACCAGGAGAGCACCATCACCGTCGTTTCCAGCCCGTTGATGAGACTGCGCAGCTTTCGGTGCCGGGCTTCTGCTTTCACTTCCGGGTCAAGATGGGCGCAGGCCATCAGCACATGCCGGGCCACGGTCTGCTGGTCATGCTCAAACCACGGGTCTTCATGCATACTGGCATGCAGTCTCAGCCGACAGCCACAGGACGCACAGTTCCATATCTGTCCCGGTGCACTCACGGCCTCCCCGGCTGTCGCGAAGTGGCCTTCACGGTCATTAGCCAGGTAACATTTCAGCATACGCATAGCACCACCTCCGCTATCCGGCTATCAGCATCATCGGACGTATAACTGTGCTCACCCGTCCGGCAGGTCATGCAGTAGCGTTCGCCGTGGTAATCGCTGTCGCAACCATTACAGTACCAGTCTGCCCTGCGGACCACGGGCGTAGCGTCCGGGATAATCCGCTGCAGACGCCCTGCCAGCCTCAGTGCACTGGCTTCCGGTTTCACGTACAGGCAGTGCTGTCTTCCGCTGTCCGAAAGCGTTGCTGTCTGGTGTTCAAACCACGGGCGTTCAGAGTCGTATTGAGGATGGTATTGCAGTGCACTGCCGCAGAGGTGGCAGGTATAGTGGTCATACGGCGCCGTCTGCGCGGTTCTGGCTCCTGTGAGACGGCCGTTGCCGTCCAGAGCCATAAAGGATTTTGCATACATAGTGGTACTCTCCTTACCGCCAGACGACACGCAGGCGTCAGCCGTCCCGGTACGGGCAGCGTGGCAGGGTGCGAACGGCGGGTCAGTTATGCGTTAGCGGGTCGGTAACGGCGATGGCAGGTCCAGGGATACAGCAAGGTTACTGTTGCGCAGGTGCGCCAGTGGGTCTGAAACAAACGGGACAGGGTCTGGCACCACAGTACTGTCGCTGGCAACGGGGACACTTCCAGCGAACCGGGATGTTCTGTGGTTGAGCGCGGCGTCTTTTTTCCATTCAGATATCCTCTCTGCTCAGACACCACGGGAATCAGCAATACGCTGCTGCATCCAGGCTTCCACTTCGCTTCTGAACCAGCGGGAGCTGCGCCCCAGCTTGATGGGTTTCGGAAACAGCCCGTCGCCAATCAGTTTGTAGAACCATTTGTCGGTCATCCCG
>NZ_QFXN01000317.1:0-561 GCF_003144775.1 Enterobacter sp. CGMCC 5087
GTGCACTAAGCTGCGTGGTGGGGGTTGTATTCAGTGTGGTCATGGTCGTTATCTCCCTCTGAAGAATGGTTGTCGGGAGACGTCCGGTGTCGTTGAGTCATGGACGCGCCGGTTCTCCTCAGAGGATAGGGGTTGCCTGTTAAAAATTACCGAACCCGCTTCATCAGGCCGGCAGAATTTAAACACGCGGGTACGCTCAGCCCCGGCTGCAGCCGAAGTTACGCTCGCCGTCTCCGGTCGCTTTTGTCTCCAGCTTGGCTAAATAGCTCGCCTGTAACAGCGCCTGCTGCAGCTGAGCCTCATCGCCACGCGTCAGCCATGACACCGGGCTCGCCGGAAAACGCGCCAGAACGGCATGTGCCTGAGCATCCACCTTCAAAGCGCTGCACCACGCCTGTTTAATCATCCCGGCAAGCGAGTCCGGGTCCTGGTAATCCCCCGGCCCGCACCAGGTATTGCGGTTCAGCAACAGGACCACGTGGTAGTGCTTCTTCCCTTTGATTTCGCCAAACTCACGCGCCCAGACAAAACGCAGTGTGGTCGGCCAGACACGCTTTCCCT
>NZ_QFXN01000318.1:0-3067 GCF_003144775.1 Enterobacter sp. CGMCC 5087
ACGCTTACGCTGAAAGTACGCGTCAATACGGGCCTTCAGGGAATCAGTAAAACGGGAGATAACGGCGGCATCGGTGGCCGCTGGCGAATCCGGCAGCCTTAGGTCAACGCGCAGGGCCAGTACACGGGTATAAGCGTTTAGCGCGCAGTTAAAGGTATCGGCAATACGTTGATGCCAGTGAGAGTGGTAGGTGTAACTCATTGAAATGGACTCCGGTGGGTTAGTGTTCATAACCATTACCGGTGCCGTTAAAAAATACTGTCCGACGCACCTGATTCGATATACTACCGGGGGATGTCCCCTGACGGCCGGTAACAACGAGGCAAAAACATGACGACTGCGCATGCCCCCGGGTGTCACTCGCCGGCACTTCTGCGGGTGAGCCGTTTTTTTCTGATGTCAGCCCTGCTGATGCTACCGCTGTGCCACACCACGCTGGCGGCAGATCGTCGCCATGTAACAGAGCCCGCCCTGCCCGGCGCAATCTGTGCCACGCTGTCACCGCCTGCGGATAACCTGCAGACGGCGCTGAACCACTGCCAGCGCGGAAGCACGGTCCTTCTGGCGGCAGGCTATTATCCGAGTGGCCCGCTGCGCATACCTGATGGCGTCTCGCTCTGGCTTGAGAAGGGCGCTATACTGGCGGCGTCACGTAATCCTCAGGTTTATGATCGCGGTCAGCAGCGTTGCGGTACGCTCGACACGCAGGGAGAGGGTTGCCGTCCGTTTATCCTCATCACGGGTACCGGCAGCAGTGTCGCCGGTGACGGCATCATTGACGGACAGGGTGGTCAGACAATGACCGGTAGCAATGAGACCTGGTGGGCACTGGCCCGACGCGCCCAGACAACCGGGCTTAAACAGAATGAGCCCCGGCTGATTGAGGCGGACCACGCCCGCGACATCACGCTCTACCGCGTGCACTTACGCAATGCGCCGGGTTTCCACCTAGTGATAAAACAGTCCACCGGGGTGACGGTCTGGGGTATCACCATCGACACGCCGGCCAGCGCCCGCAATACCGATGGTATTGACCCCATCTCATCATCGGATGTCACCGTCGCGCACAGTTTTATTCGCACCGGGGACGACAATATCGCCATCAAGGCCGGCAGTGGCGGACCGGCACGGTATATCTCCCTTCTCAGCAATCATCTCTACGCCGGGCACGGAATGTCTGTCGGCAGCGAAACCCGGGGTGGCGTCAGTGACGTACTGATAAAAGACCTGACGCTGGATGGCACCACCTCAGGGCTGCGCATCAAAAGTGACCCCAGCCGTGGAGGACGGGTGGAGCGTGTTGATTACCAGAACATCTGCCTGCGACACAACCGCAGACCCGTTGACATCGACACCCGCTACGATATCCATGCCAGAGGCGAGCACATCCCGGTGTATCAGGCTATCCGGCTGCGGCAGGTGAGTGGGGAGGAAGGCAAACTGGTGATAAAGGGCTACGACGCCCTGCACCCGGTATTCGTCAGTCTGGATGGCGTCCATTTCAGCGCCGGTGCGCAATGGCAGGTGGAAAATGCGCATGTCCTCATCGGCCATGGCGGCGTATCCCCTGCCCCGCCCGGTATGCCAGCTTCACCTTCCGCTCAGACACCGCAATGCAACTGGATACCTTTTCCGGAAACCGGGAGGCCCTAATGTCGGCTTCCGGTATGCGGCGAGATGCGTGCAAAGGGCATAGCAGAAAGCATCAGCCACAGCGCGTTGATGGCGCTCTCACGCCGGTATTATTTTCGGTACAAACTCCCCTGCCCGGAGGCCGCACGCGCCCACAGATCTTCATCGCTGAGTGTGGTTTCAATCAGCTCAATCGGCACACCGCCGTCATCAATGACCGCCACCCGGTAATCATCAATCGGTTCATAGGGCCCCAGAATCACCGTCTCCCCCGCTATCGCCTCGGCCAGACTGCTGACCTTAAAGGCCACATGCGGAACGGTTTTCAGCAATGGATGGAGCGGTGAGTCTTCAGTGAAACGATGCCATTGCGCCCGAAACGTGCCCGAATTATCGGTGGTATACATACCAGCGCTGGCACTGTACTTACCTGAAGTATCCCCGTCCTGAACCGGTATACCTAAATGGTGAAATTTATACTCTACGTTTGCTTTCATGAAATGGTTTTGTCCTTAGCAGATTCAGTTCCGCAGACTTTACCCGAACAATACGAAATGCTGTAGCAACCAGCATCAGTTTAAACGCTCTGTAACGCATCAGGAGCGACGTATTCATTCTATCCACAGATTTCCACTACCGTGTTATCCAATACGGTTATATAGCCTTACAGGAAGCCTCAAAGACATACATAATCATAAGGCTCCGTCGTTTTAGCCAATAACGCAAACTCAGTGCGTTAGTTATTCTTCGTAAAGATACCCGTCAGCCATTTTTAATAATTCACTGCAGGCATTCCCTTTAGCGAATTAATTAAGTCAGGAGTATCAGCCCGGGCTATTACTCCCGTTACAGGCTACAGCCTCTACTGTAGAGTTAACTGACGTAAACAATATCCGGATACGCACCACAATGATTAGCACAGTCCACCCAGTGATTACTGATGAACGTATTACCTGTTATAGTCAGCCAGGGTAGAAGAACGTTATGCCTGGCGGATAGCGCTAATAACGCTCACCAGACACTGAGTGCAGGTTAACTGCCAGCACATACACGGGCTCATCTGATAACAGCTATATCCTGCTTAATGAGGACTTACGCACCAGTGACAATATCTCCCGGTCTGATGATTGCCTGCTAACGTATTGGCAATACCCCGCTACCACAGACATCGAATAAACGACAATGCTGTTATCACGTCGTTATTCCCCCTCTATAATACTTACACCTTTAAGGCTTCCCGACTCAGTTACAGTCATCATAAGTGCCCCCACGATTAAGACTGTTCACTGGTTCAGCACCTTTCAGCATCGGTAATCGTTACCGGGTAGTGACACATTCTCTCAGACAGTATATCGACTGAAACAGCATTACTTACCTCTTACCCTTAAGTAACCTTTGAAGTTAATTCTTAAGATAATAACCCACTAAGATAATA
>NZ_QFXN01000319.1:0-15921 GCF_003144775.1 Enterobacter sp. CGMCC 5087
TCAGCAGGCCGCAACCGCTAAATGACAGAAAAATGACTGACTGCTGCATTCCACAGCAAAACCCCGCCTTATACCTTTTTACACACAGACTTATCCACAATGATACGAAAAAGTGAAAATGTGCGAGCGTTGCGCAAACGTTTTCGTTAAAATGCTCGCGCTTAATAAGGATGCCCCGTCAGGTGTGTTAGATGAGTTTTTCGCAGGAAAATTCATCTAACGCTCTCTGTAATCGTGAAATCCAGGGGATTTACCATGCAACAACGTCGTCCAGTCCGCCGCGCTCTGCTCAGTGTTTCTGATAAAGCCGGTATCGTCGAATTCGCTCAGGCACTTTCCGCACGCGGTGTGGAGCTGCTTTCTACAGGCGGTACCGCTCGCCTGTTAGCAGATAAAGGTCTGCCGGTAACCGAAGTGTCCGATTACACCGGTTTCCCGGAAATGATGGATGGACGCGTCAAAACCCTGCATCCGAAAGTGCACGGCGGTATTCTTGGCCGTCGCGGTCAGGACGACGCCATTATGGAACAGCATGACATCGCGCCAATCGACATGGTTGTCGTTAACCTCTACCCGTTTGCCCAGACCGTAGCCCGCGAAGGCTGTTCTCTGGAAGATGCCGTAGAGAATATTGATATCGGCGGCCCAACCATGGTGCGCTCCGCGGCCAAGAACCATAAGGATGTGGCCATCGTCGTAAAGAGCAGCGATTACGAAACCATTATTAATGAGATGGATGCCAACGAAGGGTCACTGACTCTGGAAACGCGTTTCGACCTCGCCATCAAAGCCTTCGAGCACACCGCGGCGTACGACAGCATGATCGCCAACTACTTCGGTAGCCTGGTGCCTGCTTACCACGGTGAAAGCAAAGATCCTTCTGGCCGTTTCCCGCGCACCATGAACCTGAACTTCATTAAGAAGCAGGATATGCGTTACGGCGAGAACAGCCACCAGCAGGCAGCCTTCTATATAGAAGAAGAGGTAAAAGAAGCCTCTGTTGCGACCGCTCAGCAGGTTCAGGGCAAAGCGCTCTCCTATAACAACATTGCTGACACCGACGCCGCGCTGGAATGCGTGAAAGAGTTCAGCGAGCCGGCCTGCGTTATCGTCAAGCATGCGAACCCATGCGGTGTTGCGGTAAGCACCTCTATTCTGGACGCCTACGATCGCGCCTACAAAACCGACCCGACCTCCGCGTTCGGCGGCATTATCGCCTTCAACCGCGAGCTGGATGCTGAAACCGCGCAGGCCATCATCTCCCGCCAGTTCGTTGAAGTGATCATCGCGCCATCGGCATCCGAAGAGGCGCTGAAAATCACCGCGGCGAAACAGAACGTACGCGTGCTGGTTTGCGGCCAGTGGGCAGAACGCGTGCCGGGCCTGGACTTCAAGCGTGTGAACGGCGGCCTGCTGGTTCAGGATCGCGATCTGGGTATGGTGACAGAAGCCGACCTGCGCGTGGTAACCAAACGTCAACCGACCGAACAGGAACTGCGTGACGCGCTGTTCTGCTGGAAGGTCGCGAAGTTCGTCAAATCCAACGCCATCGTCTACGCCAAAGAAAACATGACTATCGGGATAGGCGCAGGCCAGATGAGCCGCGTTTACTCCGCGAAAATCGCGGGCATTAAAGCAGGTGATGAAGGTCTGGAAGTAAAAGGCTCCGCCATGGCTTCTGACGCCTTCTTCCCGTTCCGTGACGGTATCGACGCGGCGGCTGCAGTGGGCATCACCTGTGTGATCCAGCCTGGCGGCTCAATTCGCGACGACGAAGTGATTGCCGCTGCCGACGAACATGGCATTGCAATGATCTTCACCGACATGCGCCACTTCCGCCATTAATTCCCGGAGCAGAAAATGAAAGTATTAGTGATTGGTAACGGCGGACGCGAGCACGCTCTGGCGTGGAAAGCGGCGCAGTCTCCGCTGGTGAAAACGGTCTTCGTGGCACCGGGCAACGCCGGAACCGCGCTGGAACCCGCGCTGCAGAACGTGGCTATCGGCGTGACCGATATCCCGGCGCTGCTGAGCTTTGCCCAGAGCGAGAAAATCGACCTGACCATCGTCGGCCCGGAAGCGCCGCTGGTGATTGGCGTCGTCGATGCCTTCCGCGCGGCGGGCCTGACAATCTTCGGGCCAACGGAAGGCGCCGCGCAGCTGGAAGGCTCTAAAGCCTTCACCAAAGATTTCCTCGCGCGTCACAACATCCCGACGGCGGAATATCAGAACTTCACCGAAGTGGAGCCAGCCCTGGCCTACCTGCGTGAAAAAGGCGCGCCGATTGTCATCAAGGCCGACGGTCTGGCCGCTGGTAAAGGCGTTATCGTCGCGATGACCCTCGAAGAAGCAGAAGCCGCGGTTCAGGATATGCTGGCGGGCAACGCCTTTGGCGATGCGGGCCACCGCATCGTGATCGAAGAGTTCCTCGACGGTGAAGAAGCGAGCTTTATCGTGATGGTCGACGGCGAGCACGTTCTGCCGATGGCCACCAGCCAGGACCACAAGCGCGTAGGTAATGGCGATACCGGCCCGAATACTGGCGGAATGGGCGCTTACTCCCCCGCTCCGGTAGTGACTGACGAAGTCCACCAGCGCACCATGGATCGCGTCATTTGGCCAACCGTGAAAGGGATGGCGGCGGAAGGCAACACCTACACCGGTTTCCTCTACGCGGGTCTGATGATTGACAAGCAGGGCAACCCTAAGGTCATCGAATTCAACTGCCGCTTTGGCGATCCGGAAACGCAGCCCATCATGCTGCGCATGAAATCCGATCTGGTGGAACTGTGTCTGGCAGCCTGCGAAGGCAAGCTCGACGAGAAAACCTCAGAGTGGGACGAGCGTGCGTCTCTGGGCGTGGTGATTGCTGCAGGTGGTTATCCGGGCAACTACAACACCGGGGATGAAATCCACGGCCTGCCGCTGGAAGAGATTGACGGTGCGAAGGTGTTCCATGCGGGTACGAAGCTGGCTGACGACGATCGCGTCCTCACCAACGGCGGACGCGTGCTGTGTGCAACCGCGCTGGGTCATACCGTGGCAGAAGCGCAGAAACGCGCCTACGCGCTGATGGCGGATATTCACTGGAACGGCAGCTTTAGTCGTCAGGATATCGGTTATCGCGCGATTGCGCGTGAGCAGGGCGAGTAATTTCACACCCTCACCCTCTCCTTCAAGGGAGAGGGGATCGTTCGTAGGCCGGATAAGCGTTAGCGCCATCCGGCTTAATCCACAGAACTCAGAAACTCTTCTCTGTCGGCTGCCAGGTGCAGAAGTCTTCGTTCGCCACCAGCAGCAGCTGAGAGCCTTCCGGCGCTTCCAGCCACGCCACACTCACCTCCATTGATGAATGACGCTGACGACGTTGTATGTGTTCGGTTGCCCAGGATTCTAGCTCAGGCTTGACCGTCTGTCCTTCGCAGGTTGTGACCGTCCCATCGGCATGCCAGCGCCCCTGGCGCAGCACTACACGCCCCAGACGAAGCGCATCGCTGGTCTGGCGGATTTGTTCGGCACGATAACGGTAGAGAGCGATTTGATCGCTGGAAAGCTGCTGTTTTTGACCGCTGACTTCGCGCTGCATAAAGCTCAGCTCGCCATGGTCGTCAAAACGCACTTTCACGTGTTCGGGAGTCTTGCTGTAGACGTTCAGTTCAATCAGCGACAGGTCATCTCCCTGCCAGCGATATTCCGCAGTCGACGTATTGCCGTTATGCCACGGGCTGAAGGCAGAAAGCAGATGCACTTCGCCGCCGGAATCTTTGCGCCAGATCCTGACCGCACCCTGGTTATCCGCGTAGCCGCTGGCGGTAAACGGCGGCAGGGAGGTGTCGTGGCTGCAGGCTGACAGCAGCAGCATGCCTGCCAGCGCGAGCGTTCCACGCCAGAAAGACAAAAGGGGCGTTACCGCCCCTTCGCTAAAACTGTTCACTGCCACGCGTCTTACTTAACAGCGTCTTTCAGTGCTTTACCAGAAACAAATGCCGGCACGTTAGCTGCGGCGATTTTGATTTCTTTACCGGTCTGCGGGTTGCGGCCAGTACGCTCAGCGCGGTGGTTCACTTTGAAGGTACCGAAACCAACCAGTTGCACAGCATCGCCTTCTTTCAGAGACTCAGTAATAGCAGCCAGGGTAGATTCCAGAGCAGCTTTAGCCTGCACTTTAGACAGATCAGCCTTGTCCGCAATTACATCAATCAGTTGAGTCTTGTTCATAAGTTATCCTTTCAATGTGTTTATCGCTTGCTAAGCATCGAGTGCGACGAAAATGCCAAAAAAGCACTCTCCTGCATACACGCACCGATAGCCACTTTTTTTCGCCCCCCAAATGTAGACCAGACAAGGGGCGAAAGGGAAGAGTCGAGGAGCGACAAAACGGGCGTTATCTCAAGTTTTCTTGTCTCATTGGTTAAAAATTATACCAATATTGCTCTCACCAGCCTCTCGTAAGTCCGCGCGCAGCCCTTTTATCAGCTCAATATCGCGTTCTTCACACTCTGCCAGCAGGCGGAAAATTTCCCACTGAATGTCCCATTCTTGCTCAACCGCCGGGTTTGCACGCAGCTCTTCGTCGGTCATCTCGCGGCCTTCCTGGGTCATTTCCAGCATCGCGACGGTCGTAATAGATGCCTTACTGACTTCAATTGCGTGCTCCAGCGTTTCACCACTCAGACGGGAGTGAAGCAGTTCGCTTAACGCCACGCAGGCATCAATCGCCGGGTAGACACCGTAGAGGTCAAAATCATCCGCAGCCGGAATCGCCTCTTCCAGCTTTTCCAGCTGGGAGTCGAAGTTCACCTTTGCGTCTTTTACCGTCAGCGTTTCCCAGATCAGATCCAGAATGCGGCGGTAGATATGGCCATCACCAAAGCCCGTCTCCTTACAGAACGCGGCATAGTTGGGATACATGCGCTCGCACAGGCAAGCCATAAACGTCACGTGCTGCCAGCTTTCAAGTTTCTCAAGGCGCAGGTGAATCGGGTTTTGTAGCATGATGATCTCTCGAATCGAAAATTAGGCGCAGTTTACCTGAATCATCGCTGAATTTCCTGCCAACGAACAAAAGCCGGACGCGAAGAGGCCACGGCGTCTGCCCAGCGCGTCGGCTCCGGCAAGCGGTAGCCCTTCATGCAGCGCTGCACCCACGCCAGGGCGCTGTCCATGCTCACCCGGTGCCCGGTGGCGATAAAGAGCGGGTTACAGCGCGCCTTGCTGCGCCAGACCCACGCTAGCTGCTCACCTTTATGGATAAGCGGCGCCAGCGCGCCCGGCTCGGCAGAAAGAGGTTCAAACGCGCCGCACAGGCGTTTCTTGGCGACGCCAATGGTTGGCACATCCACCAGCAGCCCAAAGTGGCTGGCAACGCCTAAACGGCGCGGGTGTGAGATACCGTGTCCATCGACAAACAGCAGGTCAGGTTTTTGCGAGAGTTGCTCCCACGCTGCCAGCAGCGCGGGATATTCGCGGAAGGAGAGAAAGCCCGGAATGTACGGCATGGTGGTCGCGATACGCGCTACCTTGTACTCCACCAGCTCAAGTGAAGGATATTTCAGTACCACCATCGCCGCTCGCGTCACTTCCCCACCCTGCTCGAATCCGACGTCTGCTCCACCAATGTACTGCGGAGGATCTTTATCCAGACGATCCTCGCGGATCACCGATGATGCCAGTTCGATTTGTTGAGCGCGTAGCGACGCGAGATCCATAATCACTCCTTACTTGTGATACTGGGCAGAAAGCCGATGCACCGCCTCCACAAATACTCCTGCGTGTTCTGGCGGCACATCCTGATGAATGCCGTGGCCGAGGTTAAAGACGTGGCCTTCACCCTGGCCGAAACCAGACAGTATAGTCGACACTTCTTCTTCAATGCGGGCTGGCGGCGCATAGAGCATGGACGGGTCCATATTGCCCTGCAGCGCCACTTTGTCGCCCACGCGACGGCGCGCATCGGCGATATCGGTGGTCCAGTCGAGGCCCAGCGCGTCGCAGCCTGTTGCCGCCATCGCTTCCAGCCACTGACCGCCACCTTTGGTGAACAGCGTCACCGGCACGCGGCGTCCTTCGTTTTCACGCAGCAGACCGTCGACGATTTTGTGCATGTAGTACAGGGAGAACTGCTGATAATCGCGCCCGGTCAGCACGCCGCCCCAGGTATCGAAAATCATCACCGACTGCGCACCCGCCTTTATCTGCGCGTTCAGATAGAGGGTGACGCTCTTAGCCAGCTTGTCGAGCAGCGCATGCAGGGCCAGCGGCTCGGCGTACATCATCTTTTTAATCATGGTGAAGGCTTTGCTGCTACCTCCTTCAACCATATAGGTCGCCAGCGTCCACGGGCTGCCGGAGAAGCCAATCAGCGGCACTTCACCTTTCAGCTCGCGGCGAATGGTGCGCACGGCGTTCATCACGTAGCCCAGCTCGCCTTCCGGATCGGGGATCGGCAGCTTATCCACGTCGGCTTTGCTTTTGATTGGGGAGGTGAAACGCGGGCCTTCACCGGTTTCGAAGTACAGGCCAAGGCCCATTGCATCCGGAATGGTCAGAATATCCGAGAAGAGGATCGCGGCATCCAGCGGGAAGCGGCGCAGCGGCTGGAGCGTCACTTCACAGGCCAGCTCGGCGTTTTTGCACAGCGACATAAAATCGCCCGCCTGCGCGCGCGTGGCTTTGTACTCCGGGAGATAGCGTCCCGCCTGGCGCATCATCCACACCGGGGTGACATCAACGGGCTGGCGCAGCAGCGCACGCAGATAACGATCGTTCTTCAGTTCGGTCATTTTTGCAGTTCCTTAAGCGTCATGGCCTCAGTGTAACACTACTCATACTCGGCCCGACACATCGCCACGGTATCTTCTATCAGGCGACGCGCCACGGTGCCCGGCGGAGGCAACAGCGGTAGATCGTCGTAGCGATACCAGTTCGCGTCCAGAAGCTCTTTCTGGTCAATAACGATCTCGCCGCTGTCGTATTCGGCCATAAATGCCGTCATCAGCGACTGCGGGAACGGCCACGGCTGAGAGGTAACGTAGCGCAGGTTCTTCACTTTGATCCCACTCTCCTCCATCACCTCGCGCGCCACCGCCTGCTCCAGCGTTTCGCCCACCTCGACGAAGCCGGCCAGCACAGTGTGAATGCCGTTGCGATGGCGGGTATGCTGCGCCAGCAGGATGGAATCCTCCCGGCGGATAGCGACGATAATGCACGGCGCAATCTGCGGATAGTAGCGTTCGCGGCAGTGGCTGCAGAGCATCGCCCACTCGGTTTTGCTCGGGCGCATGGTATAACCGCAGTAGCCGCAGTATTTATGCGAGCGATAAAACTCAGCCAGCTGCACGCCGCGCCCCGCCAGCTGGAACAGCCCCACGTCCAGATCCAGCACCTGGCGCACCGATCCCATATCCTGGCTGCGGGGCTGTTGGATCAACCACACGGGCTCACCCTGCCACTCGCCGATCTTCAGCGCTGGCTGGCCAACAAGATCGAACGCCTCAGCTGCACCGTAGGGGATTTCCCCGGCAGGAAGCCATAATTTTTGTTCGTGACTGACGATCCACCAACCAAGATCTGATTTTTCAATAATACGATCCATATCTATTGCACTACCTTCGCTTCACTGACATGTTGTTAGCATTGTGGTTACATTCTGGATAAGCAGATTCAATCCTACATTTTGCGGAGTCGACCATGTTAAACCAGCTGCAAAGCCTGACTGAGCGCGTTAGAGGAAATAACAAACTGGTGGATCGCTGGCTACATGTACGCAAGCATCTACTCGTGGCTTATTACAATCTGGTCGGTATTAAGCCTGGCAAAGAATCGTTTATGCGACTGAATGAAAAAGCGCTGGATGATTTTTGTCAGGGCCTGGTCGACTATCTGTCCGACGGCCATTTCAATATTTATGAACGCATTATCCGCGAAATGGAAGGGACAACGCCGTATTTAGCGGCCAGCAAGCTCTATCCGCTTCTGGAAGCCAACACCCAGCAGATCATGGATTACTATGATTCCGCGCTCGAGAACGCTATCGACCACGATAACTATCTTGAGTTTCAGCAGGCGCTATCCGACCTCGGCGAAGCGCTGGAAGAGCGATTCACGCTGGAAGATAAGCTGATCGCCCTCGTGCTGGATAATGATTTGAACATCAGTAACGAAGAGAACGTCGCGCGCCCTGCTTGAGTTCTTCATCGTTAACGAGTAATTTACAACCATTCGCCCCTCTCACGAGGGGGATTTTTCTTGTCGGAGTGCCCAGCGCCTGAAAGCGCGGGCTGAGACCGTTAATTCGGGATCCGCGGAACCTGATCAGGCTAATACCTGCGAAGGGAACAAGAGTCACACTGCTGTTGTATCGCCTGAGGGCGATCCTCTCTTGCTTCATCCGTCGTCTGACAAGCCATGTCCTTCACTTTTGGAATGAGCTATGTCTACTGCAAAACTGACCCGCCGCGAACAGCGCGCACAGGCCCAACACTTCATCGACACGCTGGAAGGCAGCGCTTTCCCGAACTCGAAACGCATCTACATTTCCGGCTCGCAGGCCGATATCCGCGTCCCAATGCGCGAAATTCAGCTTAGCCCGACGCTTATCGGCGGCAGCAAAGATAACCCGCAGTACGAAGACAACGAAGCCGTGCCGGTGTATGACACCTCCGGCCCGTACGGCGATCCTGATGTTGCCATCAACGTCCAGCAGGGTCTGGCAAAGCTGCGCCAGCCGTGGATTGACGCGCGTAACGACTGCGAAGAGCTGAGCGTCCTGAGTTCTGCATACACTAAAGAGCGCCTGGCCGACGACGGTCTGGACGAGCTGCGCTTTACCGGCCTGCTGACGCCAAAACGCGCTAAGGCGGGCAAATGCGTGACCCAGCTGCACTACGCGCGCCGGGGCATCGTCACGCCGGAGATGGAGTTCATCGCCATCCGCGAAAACATGGGTCGCGAGCGCATCCGTAGCGAAGTGCTGCGCTATCAGCATCCGGGTGAAGGCTTTGGCGCTAGCCTGCCGGAGAACATCACGCCGGAGTTTGTGCGTGACGAAGTGGCCGCAGGCCGCGCGATTATCCCTGCCAATATCAACCATCCGGAATCCGAGCCGATGATTATCGGCCGCAACTTCCTGGTGAAGGTCAACGCAAACATCGGTAACTCGGCCGTCACCTCCTCCATCGAAGAAGAGGTGGAAAAGCTGGTCTGGTCCACGCGCTGGGGTGCGGACACGGTAATGGACCTCTCCACCGGCCGCTATATTCACGAAACCCGCGAATGGATCCTGCGTAACAGCCCGGTACCGATTGGCACCGTCCCGATTTATCAGGCGCTGGAAAAGGTCAACGGCATTGCCGAAGACCTCACCTGGGAAGCATTCCGCGACACGCTGCTGGAGCAGGCCGAGCAGGGCGTGGACTACTTCACCATTCACGCGGGCGTGCTGCTGCGCTACGTGCCGATGACGGCGAAGCGTCTGACCGGCATCGTCTCGCGCGGCGGTTCCATCATGGCGAAGTGGTGCCTGTCACATCATCAGGAAAACTTCCTCTACGAGCACTTCCGCGAAATTTGCGAAATCTGCGCCGCGTACGATGTCTCTCTGTCGCTGGGCGACGGCCTGCGTCCGGGCTCTATTCGCGACGCGAACGACGAAGCGCAGTTTGCCGAGCTGCACACGCTGGGCGAGCTGACTAAGATCGCCTGGGAGTATGACGTGCAGGTGATGATTGAAGGTCCGGGCCACGTGCCGATGCAGATGATCCGCCGAAACATGACCGAGGAGCTGGAGCACTGCCACGAAGCACCGTTCTACACCCTGGGGCCGTTGACTACCGATATTGCGCCGGGCTATGACCACTTCACGTCAGGCATTGGGGCGGCGATGATCGGCTGGTTCGGCTGCGCCATGCTCTGCTACGTGACCCCGAAAGAGCACCTCGGCCTGCCAAACAAAGAGGACGTGAAGCAGGGGCTGATCACCTACAAAATTGCCGCCCACGCGGCGGATCTGGCCAAAGGCCACCCGGGCGCGCAAATTCGCGATAACGCCATGTCGAAGGCACGCTTTGAATTCCGCTGGGAAGACCAGTTCAACCTGGCGCTGGACCCGTTCACCGCCCGCGCCTATCACGACGAGACCCTGCCGCAGGAGTCAGGCAAAGTCGCGCACTTCTGCTCTATGTGCGGGCCGAAGTTCTGCTCGATGAAAATCAGCCAGGAGGTGCGCGACTACGCCGCCACGCAAACTATTGAAGTGGGTATGGCGGACATGTCTGAAACCTTCCGTGCCAAAGGCGGCGAAATCTACCTCAAAAAAGAGGAGGCGTAATGTATAAGCCCGATTTCCCGTCCGTCCCCTACCGTTTAGGGCTCTATCCGGTGGTGGACAGCGTGGAGTGGATAGAGCGCCTGCTGGAGACAGGCGTTCGAACGATCCAGCTGCGCATCAAGGATAAACGCGACGACGAGGTGGAAGCCGATGTGGTTGCCGCCATCGCGCTGGGGCGTCGGCATAACGCCCGTCTGTTTATCAACGACTACTGGCGGCTGGCCGTTAAGCACCAGGCGTACGGCGTGCATCTGGGTCAGGAGGATCTGGAAACAACGGATCTGAGCGCTATCCGCGAAGCCGGGTTGCGTCTTGGCGTTTCAACACACGATGACATGGAGATCGACGTGGCGCTGGCGGCCCGTCCCTCTTACATCGCGCTGGGTCACGTCTTCCCGACGCAAACCAAGCAGATGCCCTCCGCACCGCAGGGGCTGACGCAGCTGGCGAGTCACGTTAAACGCCTTGCCGATTACCCCACCGTCGCCATCGGTGGAATCAGTCTTGAACGCGCCCCGGCGGTGCTGGAGACCGGCGTCGGCAGTATCGCCGTCGTCAGCGCCATCACCCAGGCCGCAGACTGGCGTCTCGCCACCGAACAGCTGTTACAGCTGGCAGGAGCGGGTGATGAACGATCGTGATTTTATGCGCTACAGCCGTCAGATCCTGCTGGAAGATATCGCCATCGACGGCCAGCAAAAACTGCTCGCTAGCCGGGTTCTGATTGTCGGTCTGGGCGGGTTAGGCGCGCCCGCCGCGCTTTATCTGGCAGGCGCAGGTATCGGTACGCTGGTGCTGGCCGACGACGACGAGGTTCACCTCAGCAACCTGCAGCGACAAATCCTCTTTACCACCGAGGATATCAACCAGCCGAAAGCGCAAATCACCCGGCAGCGCCTGAACCAGCTCAACCCGGATATTGAACTGATTGCCTTACAGGATCGGCTCAGCGGTGACAACCTCAGCCGTGAGGTCGCCCTGGCCGACGTGGTGCTGGACTGCACGGACAACATGGCGACGCGCCAGGCGATTAACGCCGCCTGCGTGGCAAATAATACGCCGCTTATCACGGCCAGCGCGGTGGGTTTCGGCGGGCAGATGATGGTCCTGACCCCGCCGTGGTCGCAGGGCTGCTATCGCTGCCTGTGGCCGGATGATGCAGAGCCGGCGCGCAACTGCCGTACGGCGGGCATTCTTGGTCCGGTGGTCGGCGTAATGGGCACAATGCAGGCGCTGGAGGCCATCAAGCTGCTCAGCGGCATGGAGACGGAACGCAATACGCTGCGGCTGTTCGATGCCCGCTCCAGCGGCTGGCGCCATCTGGCGTTACACCGCGCCAGCCGCTGCCCGGTATGCGGAGGCCGCAATGCGCATTCTGTTTAACGATGAGCCGATGAGATGCGACGACGGTCTCACCGTTGCGGTACTGCTCGACAAGCTGCGCCAGCTCAAGCCGGGAACGGCGCTGGCGCTCAATCAACAGATCCTGCCGCGCGAGCAGTGGGAACATCAGCAGGTCAATGACGGCGACCAGATCCTGCTGTTTCAGGTTATCGCGGGGGGCTGAGATGTTACGTATTGCCGATAAAGTCTTTGATTCACATCTGTTTACCGGAACCGGAAAATTCGCCTCGCCGCAGCTGATGGTGGATGCCATTCGCGAAAGCGGCAGCCAGCTGGTGACGCTGGCGCTCAAGCGCGTGGATCTGCGTCATCACAGCGACGCCATTCTGGCGCCTTTACTGGAGGCTGGCGTCACGCTACTGCCCAACACCTCCGGTGCCAAAACGGCCGAAGAGGCGATTTTTGCCGCGCAGCTGGCCCGCGAGGCGCTCGGCACCCGCTGGCTGAAGCTGGAAATTCATCCTGACGCCCGCTGGCTGCTGCCCGACCCCATCGAAACGCTGAAGGCAGCTGAAAAGCTGGTGCAGCAAGGGTTTACCGTCCTGCCTTACTGCGGCGCCGACCCTGTCCTGTGCAAACGGCTGGAAGAGGTCGGGTGCGCCGCCGTCATGCCGCTGGGCGCCCCCATTGGCTCCAACCAGGGGCTGGAAACCCGCGCGATGCTGGAAATCATTATTGAGCAGGCTACCGTACCGGTGGTTGTTGATGCAGGCATTGGCGTGCCCAGCCATGCCGCGCAGGCGCTGGAGATGGGTGCCGACGCGGTGCTGGTCAATACGGCCATCGCGGTTGCCGACGATCCGGTCATGATGGCGCGTGCGTTCCGCATGGCCGTAGAGGCTGGCCTGCTGGCAAGGGAGTCCGGTCCCGGCTCGCGCAGTTTCCAGGCGCAGGCCACCAGCCCGCTGACCGGTTTTCTGGAGGCGATCTCATGAGCACGTTTACCGATCGCTGGCGCCAGCTTAGCTGGGACGACATTGCCCTGCGCATTAACAGCAAAACGGCGGCTGACGTGGAGCGCGCGCTGAATGCCCGCCATCTGACCCGCGAGGATCTGATGGCTCTGCTCTCCCCGGCGGCCAGCGCGTACCTCGAACCGATGGCCCAGCGAGCACAGCGGCTCACCCGCCAGCGTTTTGGCAACACGGTGAGCTTCTACGTGCCGCTCTATCTCTCAAACCTGTGCGCCAATGACTGCACCTACTGCGGTTTTTCCATGAGCAACCGCATCAAGCGTAAAACGCTCGATGAAGATGAGATTGCCCGTGAGTGTGCGGCCATTCGTGAAATGGGTTTTGAACATCTTCTGCTGGTCACGGGCGAACATCAGGGAAAGGTGGGAATGGACTATTTCCGTCACCACCTTCCCGCCATTCGCCGTCAGTTTGCGTCGCTGCAGATGGAAGTACAGCCCCTGGCGCAGGAGGAGTATGCGGAGCTCAAAACCCTCGGGCTGGACGGGGTCATGGTCTATCAGGAAACCTACCACGAGGCGACGTACGCCCGGCACCACCTGAAGGGCAAGAAACAGGATTTCTTTTTCCGGCTGGAAACGCCGGACAGGCTGGGTCGTGCGGGGATCGACAAAATCGGTCTGGGCGCGCTGATCGGGCTCTCTGACAGCTGGCGGGTGGATTGTTACATGGTGGCGGAACATTTGCTGTGGCTTCAGCAGCACTACTGGCAGAGCCGTTACTCCATCTCCTTCCCGCGCCTGAGACCCTGCGCGGGCGGGATTGAACCGGCTTCGCTGATGGATGAACGCCAGCTGGTGCAGACCATCTGTGCGTTTCGCCTGCTCGCCCCGGAAGTGGAATTATCGCTCTCAACGCGTGAATCCCCGGCGTTTCGCGATCGCGTTATACCGCTTGCGATTAACAACGTCAGCGCGTTTTCCAAAACGCAGCCTGGCGGCTACGCCGACGATCGTCCGGAGCTGGAGCAGTTTGTGCCGCATGACGGGCGACGTCCGGAAGCGGTCGCCGCAGCGCTGACGGCCCAGGGTCTTCAGCCTGTCTGGAAAGACTGGGACAGCTGGCTGGGAAGAGCCTCGCAATGACGCTGAAACGCGCTGCAACACCATAAAAAATTGTCGAGGCGCTACGAAAAGGCAAAACCGGGCGGTTGTCAGCGATCGTCCGGTTTTTTATTGTCACACGGTCAGCAACGGATGCTGACCAGGGCGAAAAGCTTCTTCCTCGTTTCGCCCTGCCTCTGGTTCATTGCACAAACGGCTCCTGGCAAGTTGAATAAGTATTTTCTTAATGGTTCTTAAGATAAATCATCCCGCAAGAAATCGTGTGCCGTATAATTCACCGCTAACCGCAGGACAGCGACTATGCTGAGAGGATATCGGCAGACGAAAAGTATTCACCATCAGGAACGATGTACAGCTCATGGCACTTCACAGCAAAAAGCTCTCTTTTACCCGGCCAATCATGCTCAGCTTCGCGGGGATCCTCTGCAGTTTTGCGGTGATCGCGATCGCGGTGACGCTTTCGCAACGAAAGGATTTTCTTGAGGATTATCATCAGATCAACAGCAATTTCACGCACAACCTGGCGGTGAACTACACCGAGTCTATCCTGCGTGAAAACGACTATATCCTGGGCCGTTCCGCGATGTACTTTGCCCGCGACGACAGGCTAAACGAGACGCTCAACGTCAACCCGACGCAGGGGCTGCAGATGATGATGCATTTGCAAAACCTGATGCCGACCGTGTCCTCCATCTCGCTGGCGGATACGCAGGGGCATTATCTCCGCGCGCCGGAAGTGCTCCCCACGGAGAAGAGTAAAACCTTCGATCCCCGAAAGCGGCCGTGGTTTATCGCGCAGGCCGAAGCCAGTATCTTCAGCCACTATACTCGCCCGTACATGGACTACTTCACCGGCCATCCGACGGTCACACTTTATAAGCCCTTGATTTCATCCGAAGGCAGACTGAAGGGAACGATCGCGTTTCATCTCGATTTGACGTCAATGGGCTTTACACTGCGTCAGATGGTGGCGCCCGTTCAGGGGGAATTCTTCGTCGTTGAACGCGACGGCGCCGTTGTGCTTCACCCGGATACAGGCGCGCTCTTCAAACAGTACGTGAGCGAAGCGCTGATGGACAAAATGACCAGCGGCGAAGGCCACCTTTACGACAAGAAAAGCAACGCCTGGTATTACTACTACTCATTTACCAATCCGGACTGGTTTGTCATCTACCGGGTCTCTGGCGAGACGCTCACCGATATCACCCGCCACGAAACAACGATCGTTGGCTGGGGGTTTGCGCTGGCGGCCATTATCATCATCCTCTTTGGCTTATACCTCCGCCACGCCTCGCGTACCGTGCTGATGCACATTATCAATGCCATCAAAACCGGCGACGTCAGCGAGGCGCCGCGCCTGGAAGCGATGCTGAGCCATACTATCCAGTCCAATAAAGAGCGTGAGATGGCCTATGTGCGCCAGGCCACTCACGATGCGCTGACGGGCTGTAAAAACCGCCGCGCGTTCGATAGCGATATCGCGGAGCTGCTGAATGCCCAGCAGCCTTTCGCGATGGCGCTGGTGGACATTGATAACTTCAAGTCGATTAACGACACGCTGGGCCACCTGACCGGTGATATCGTTCTGCGCAACGTGGCCCGCGAAGGGATCCAGATCATGCAGCCACATCACGTCTCGCTTTACCGGTACGGTGGAGAAGAGTTTGCGGTAATTTTCCAGGCTGAGCAGATGACGTCTGCGCTCTCATTGCTGGAAGCCTGGCGTACCGCAGTTGAAAAACGCGTCTGGCGAGAAGAAAACCTGCGGGTTACGTTCAGCGGCGGTCTTGGGGAGTGGCATTTTGAACCGCTGGAGCAATTTGTCGGAAGCGTTGATAGCGCCCTCTACAGCGCCAAACAGCAGGGCAAAAACCGCATTAACCGAACGTCCATCAGCTAATCCTCCCTGTTTCACCCTGCCCGTTTCCACGGGCGGGTACCCGACAATGTAAAATTGTAACCGGTTTCAGAAAATCGCCGGTTTCTTTGTGATGCCTGACACACAATCGCGGTAAACCGGTTGTTGAAGCGGTCTACACGGGATAATTATCAATAAACACATGTAGATCGAGGCTGATTGCGTATTCCGCTCTGATCGATCATGTTTTCGCGTGGAACGTCGATCAGCGATTCGCAGCTGATCGATCATCCG
>NZ_QFXN01000320.1:0-13130 GCF_003144775.1 Enterobacter sp. CGMCC 5087
TGGCCGTACCGTTGGCGCGGGCGTGGTTGCTAAAGTTCTCGGCTAATCGCTGATAACATTTGACGCAATGCGCATGAAAAGGGCATCATTTGATGCCCTTTTTGCACGCTTTCACATCAGAACCTGGCTCATCAGTGATTATTTTTGTCATAATCATTGCTGAGACAGGCTCTGCAGAGAGCGTATAATCCATAAAGGGATTAGCGTTTCGATTTGGCTCGCCTCGCAATCGCGGGGTGAAATTATTTGTAGAATTCTTCTGACAGGTTGGTTTATGAGTGCGAATACCGAAGCTCAAGGGAGCGGGCGCGGCCTGGAAGCGATGAAGTGGGTCGCTGTTGCCGTGCTGCTGATTGTGGCAATCGTTGGCAACTATCTTTATCGTGACATGATGCTGCCGCTCCGCGCGCTGGCAGTGGTGATTCTGATTGCTGCAGCGGGCGGTGTCGCGCTGTTGACGACTAAGGGTAAAGCAACCGTTGCTTTCGCTCGCGAAGCACGTACCGAAGTCCGCAAGGTCATTTGGCCGACTCGCCAGGAAACATTGCACACCACGCTGATCGTGGCTGCAGTGACTGCGGTAATGTCACTGATCCTGTGGGGGCTGGATGGTATTCTGGTTCGCCTGGTTTCCTTTATTACTGGCCTGAGGTTCTAAGATGTCTGAAGCCCCTAAAAAGCGTTGGTACGTCGTTCAGGCGTTTTCCGGTTTTGAAGGCCGCGTAGCAACGTCGCTGCGTGAGCATATCAAATTACACAACATGGAAGAGTTATTTGGCGAAGTTATGGTTCCGACCGAAGAAGTGGTTGAGATCCGTGGCGGCCAACGTCGCAAAAGCGAGCGTAAATTCTTCCCGGGTTACGTGCTGGTTCAGATGGTGATGAACGACGCGAGCTGGCACCTGGTGCGCAGCGTACCGCGCGTGATGGGCTTTATCGGCGGCACGTCTGACCGTCCGGCGCCAATCAGCGACAAAGAAGTTGATGCGATTATGAACCGCCTGCAGCAGGTGGGTGATAAGCCGCGTCCGAAAACGCTGTTTGAACCGGGTGAAATGGTTCGTGTTAGCGACGGTCCGTTTGCTGACTTTAACGGTGTGGTTGAAGAAGTGGACTACGAGAAGTCCCGCCTGAAAGTTTCTGTTTCTATCTTCGGTCGTGCGACCCCGGTAGAACTGGACTTTGCGCAGGTCGAAAAAGCCTAAGCAGCGATCAAAAAAGCGGCGATTTAATCGTTGCACAGGGCGCGAGATTGGAATACAATTTCGCGCCTTTTGTTTTTATGGGCCCGGCCCGTAAAACGAATTTTATTCACGGGGAGCCTCCCTGAGGCGCTATCACCCAATCAGAGGATTTTAGAATGGCTAAGAAAGTACAAGCCTACGTCAAGCTGCAGGTTGCAGCTGGTATGGCGAACCCAAGTCCACCAGTTGGTCCAGCTCTGGGTCAGCAGGGTGTGAACATCATGGAATTCTGTAAAGCGTTCAACGCCAAAACCGAATCCCTGGAAAAAGGTCTGCCAATCCCAGTCGTAATCACTGTTTACGCTGACCGTTCTTTCACTTTCGTTACCAAAACCCCTCCAGCAGCTGTTCTGCTGAAGAAAGCGGCTGGTATCAAGTCTGGTTCCGGTAAACCGAACAAAGACAAAGTGGGTAAAATTTCCCGCGCTCAGCTGCAGGAAATCGCGCAGACCAAAGCTGCCGACATGACTGGTGCCGACATTGAAGCGATGACTCGCTCAATCGAAGGTACTGCACGTTCCATGGGCCTGGTAGTGGAGGACTAAGAAATGGCTAAACTGACCAAGCGCATGTCCGTGATCCGTGACAAAGTTGATGCGACCAAACAGTACGACATCAACGAAGCTATCGCTCTGCTGAAAGAACTGGCAACTGCTAAGTTCGTTGAAAGCGTTGACGTTGCCGTTAACCTCGGCATCGACGCTCGTAAATCCGATCAGAACGTTCGTGGCGCAACTGTACTGCCACACGGTACTGGCCGTTCCGTTCGCGTAGCTGTATTTGCTCAGGGTGCAAACGCTGAAGCTGCTAAAGCTGCCGGCGCTGAACTGGTAGGTATGGAAGATCTGGCTGATCAGATCAAGAAAGGCGAAATGAACTTTGACGTTGTTATTGCTTCTCCAGATGCAATGCGCGTTGTTGGCCAGCTGGGCCAGGTTCTGGGTCCACGCGGCCTGATGCCAAACCCGAAAGTGGGTACTGTAACTCCTAACGTTGCTGAAGCGGTTAAGAACGCTAAAGCAGGTCAGGTTCGTTATCGTAACGACAAAAACGGCATCATCCACACCACCATCGGTAAAGTGGACTTTGACGCTGACAAACTGAAAGAAAACCTGGAAGCTCTGCTGGTTGCGCTGAAAAAAGCAAAACCAACTCAGGCGAAAGGCGTGTACATCAAGAAAGTTAGCATCTCCACCACCATGGGTGCAGGTGTTGCAGTTGACCAGGCTGGCCTGAGCGCTGCTGCAAACTAATGCCTTTACGTGGGCGGTGATTTTGTCTACAATCTTACCCCCACGTTTGCTAACGAAAGTTAGCGGCTAAAAGATTTGTTCGTTGGAGCCTGGCCTAATCCAGGCCTCCGTCGAAGACCGCAGGTGTTTCGCAAGAGACTTAATCCCCTGCGTAGACGGTGACAGAACGCTAAGATTATTTTTGGATACTCTGGCTTGTTTCTGCTCACCGTATTAAGACGCTCTTTCCGTTGGGGAGAGTGAAGTGAGTTCCGGAACATGAGTTCCGGCAAACATCCAGGAGCAAAGCTAATGGCTTTAAATCTTCAAGACAAACAAGCGATTGTTGCTGAAGTCAGCGAAGTAGCCAAAGGCGCGCTGTCTGCAGTAGTTGCGGATTCCCGTGGCGTTACTGTAGACAAAATGACTGAACTGCGTAAAGCAGGTCGTGAAGCTGGCGTATACATGCGTGTTGTTCGTAACACCCTGCTGCGCCGCGTAGTTGAAGGTACTCAGTTCGAGTGCCTGAAAGACACGTTTGTTGGTCCGACCCTGATTGCATACTCTATGGAACACCCGGGCGCTGCTGCTCGTCTGTTCAAAGAGTTCGCGAAAGCGAATGCAAAATTTGAGGTCAAAGCTGCAGCCTTTGAAGGTGAGTTGATCCCGGCATCGCAAATCGATCGCCTGGCAACCCTGCCGACCTACGAAGAAGCAATTGCACGCCTGATGGCAACCATGAAAGAAGCTGCGGCTGGCAAACTGGTTCGCACTCTGGCTGCTGTACGCGATGCGAAAGAAGCTGCTTAATCGCAGTTATCTTTATAAAGCATTTGCTTACGTATAAACTTATTCTGATTTTCAGGAACAATTTAAATGTCTATCACTAAAGATCAAATCATTGAAGCAGTAGCAGCTATGTCCGTAATGGACGTTGTAGAGCTGGTTTCTGCAATGGAAGAAAAATTCGGTGTTTCTGCTGCTGCTGCTGTAGCTGTAGCTGCGGGCCCGGCTGAAGCTGCTGAAGAAAAAACTGAATTCGACGTAATTCTGAAAGCTGCTGGCGCTAACAAAGTTGCTGTTATCAAAGCAGTACGTGGCGCAACTGGCCTGGGTCTGAAAGAAGCTAAAGACCTGGTAGAATCTGCTCCAGCTGCGCTGAAAGAAGGCGTGAGCAAAGACGACGCAGAAGCACTGAAAAAATCTCTGGAAGAAGCTGGCGCTGAAGTTGAAGTTAAATAAGCCAACTTTTCTGGTTGCAGCCTAAGTAATTAGGCTGATGGCTGGTGACTTTTTAGTCACCAGCCTTTTTGCGCTGTAAGGCATCAGTAGCATTTCACACTGTTTGACTGCTGATTGTCCTGACAATGCATGTTTCTATCGACGACTTAATATATTGCGACAGGGTGCTCGCTCTGTGTAAATCGCGACGAAATGATTTAAGCGTGATAGCAACAGGTATTGCGGAAAGTATTCAATTTTCCGGTCCACAAAATGGTGTTGCACAAACTGTCCCTTCGTCGGACAGATGGGTCGACTTGTCAGCGAGCTGAGGAACCCTATGGTTTACTCCTATACCGAGAAAAAACGTATTCGTAAGGATTTTGGTAAACGTCCACAAGTTCTGGACATTCCATATCTCCTTTCTATCCAGCTTGACTCGTTCCAGAAGTTTATCGAGCAAGATCCTGAAGGGCAGTACGGTCTGGAAGCAGCCTTCCGCTCCGTGTTCCCGATTCAGAGCTACAGCGGTAACTCCGAGCTGCAGTACGTCAGCTACCGCCTTGGCGAACCGGTGTTTGACGTTCAGGAATGTCAGATCCGTGGCGTGACCTATTCCGCACCGCTGCGCGTAAAACTGCGTCTGGTGATCTACGAGCGCGAAGCGCCGGAAGGCACCGTAAAAGACATTAAAGAACAAGAAGTCTACATGGGTGAAATTCCACTCATGACAGACAACGGTACTTTCGTAATCAACGGTACTGAGCGTGTTATCGTTTCCCAGCTGCACCGTAGCCCGGGCGTCTTCTTCGACAGCGATAAAGGTAAAACACACTCTTCCGGTAAAGTACTGTATAACGCACGCATCATTCCTTACCGTGGTTCATGGCTGGACTTCGAGTTCGATCCGAAAGACAACCTGTTTGTCCGTATCGACCGTCGTCGTAAGCTGCCTGCAACCATCATTCTGCGTGCACTGAACTATACCACTGAGCAGATCCTGGACCTGTTCTTTGAGAAAGTGATCTTTGAAATCCGCGACAACAAGCTGCAGATGGAGCTGGTGCCGGAACGTCTGCGTGGTGAGACCGCGTCGTTCGACATCGAAGCTGACGGCAAAGTGTATGTGGAAAAAGGTCGCCGTATCACCGCGCGCCACATCCGCCAGCTGGAAAAAGATGATATCAAACACATCGAAGTTCCGGTTGAATACATTGCAGGAAAAGTAGCCGCGAAAGATTACGTTGATGAATCAACTGGCGAGCTGATCTGCCCGGCGAACATGGAGCTGAGCCTGGATCTGCTGGCTAAGCTGAGCCAGTCTGGCCACAAACGTATCGAAACGCTGTTCACCAACGATCTGGACCACGGTGCGTATATCTCTGAGACTATTCGCGTCGACCCAACCACCGATCGTCTGAGCGCGCTGGTAGAAATCTACCGCATGATGCGTCCTGGTGAGCCACCAACTCGCGAAGCGGCGGAAAGCCTGTTCGAGAACCTGTTCTTCTCCGAAGACCGCTACGATCTGTCTGCGGTTGGTCGTATGAAGTTCAACCGTTCTCTGCTGCGCGACGAAATCGAAGGTTCCGGTATCCTGAGCAAAGACGACATCATCGAAGTGATGAAGAAGCTCATTGATATCCGTAACGGTAAAGGCGAAGTGGACGATATCGACCACCTCGGCAACCGTCGTATCCGTTCCGTAGGCGAAATGGCGGAAAACCAGTTCCGCGTTGGCCTGGTACGTGTAGAGCGTGCGGTGAAAGAGCGTCTGTCTCTGGGCGATCTGGATACCCTGATGCCTCAGGATATGATCAACGCCAAGCCGATTTCTGCAGCAGTGAAAGAGTTCTTCGGTTCAAGCCAGCTGTCTCAGTTCATGGACCAGAACAACCCGCTGTCTGAGATTACGCACAAACGTCGTATCTCTGCACTCGGCCCAGGCGGTCTGACCCGTGAACGTGCAGGCTTTGAAGTTCGAGACGTACACCCGACGCACTACGGTCGCGTATGTCCAATCGAAACGCCTGAAGGTCCAAACATCGGTCTGATCAACTCCCTGTCCGTGTACGCACAGACTAACGAATACGGTTTCCTTGAGACCCCGTACCGTAAAGTGACCGACGGTGTTGTAACCGATGAAATTCATTACCTGTCTGCTATCGAAGAAGGTAACTACGTTATCGCTCAGGCGAACTCCAACCTGGATGACGAAGGCCACTTTGTAGAAGATCTGGTTACTTGCCGTAGCAAAGGCGAATCCAGCTTGTTCAGCCGCGACCAGGTTGACTACATGGACGTATCCACCCAGCAGGTGGTATCCGTCGGTGCGTCCCTGATCCCGTTCCTGGAACACGATGACGCCAACCGTGCATTGATGGGTGCGAACATGCAACGTCAGGCCGTTCCAACTCTGCGCGCTGATAAGCCGCTGGTTGGTACCGGTATGGAGCGTGCTGTTGCCGTTGACTCCGGTGTTACTGCAGTTGCTAAACGTGGCGGTACTGTTCAGTACGTCGATGCATCCCGTATCGTTATCAAAGTTAACGAAGACGAGATGTATCCGGGCGAAGCAGGTATCGACATTTATAACCTGACCAAATACACCCGTTCTAACCAGAACACCTGTATCAACCAGATGCCTTGCGTGTCTCTGGGTGAGCCAGTTGAGCGCGGCGACGTGCTGGCAGACGGTCCGTCCACCGACCTCGGTGAACTGGCGCTCGGTCAGAACATGCGCGTAGCGTTCATGCCGTGGAACGGTTACAACTTCGAAGACTCCATCCTCGTCTCCGAGCGTGTGGTTCAGGAAGATCGTTTCACCACCATCCATATTCAGGAGCTGGCATGTGTGTCCCGTGACACCAAGCTGGGGCCAGAAGAGATCACCGCTGACATCCCTAACGTGGGTGAAGCTGCGCTCTCCAAACTGGATGAATCCGGTATCGTTTACATCGGTGCTGAAGTGACCGGCGGCGACATTCTGGTTGGTAAGGTTACGCCTAAAGGTGAAACCCAGCTGACGCCAGAAGAGAAACTGCTGCGTGCAATCTTCGGTGAGAAAGCGTCTGACGTTAAGGACTCTTCTCTGCGCGTACCAAACGGTGTTTCCGGTACGGTTATCGACGTTCAGGTCTTCACCCGTGACGGCGTTGAAAAAGATAAGCGTGCGCTGGAAATCGAAGAGATGCAGCTCAAACAGGCTAAGAAAGACCTGTCTGAAGAACTGCAGATCCTCGAAGCGGGTCTGTTCAGCCGTATCTATGCGGTGCTGGTTGCCGGTGGCGTTGAAGCTGAGAAGCTCGACAAACTGCCACGCGATCGCTGGCTGGAACTGGGCCTGACCGACGAAGAGAAACAAAATCAGCTGGAACAGCTGGCTGAGCAGTATGACGAACTGAAACACGAGTTCGAGAAAAAACTCGAAGCGAAACGCCGCAAAATCACTCAGGGCGACGATCTGGCACCAGGCGTGCTGAAGATTGTTAAGGTGTATCTGGCCGTTAAACGTCAGATCCAGCCTGGTGATAAGATGGCAGGTCGTCACGGTAACAAGGGTGTTATCTCTAAGATCAACCCGATCGAAGATATGCCGCACGATGCTAACGGTACGCCGGTAGATATCGTACTGAACCCGCTGGGCGTACCGTCTCGTATGAACATCGGTCAGATCCTGGAAACTCACCTGGGTATGGCTGCGAAAGGTATCGGCGACAAGATTAACGCCATGCTGAAGCAGCAGGAAGAAGTCGCGAAACTGCGCGAATTCATCCAGCGTGCCTACGATCTGGGTACCGACGTTCGTCAGAAAGTCGACCTGAATACCTTCAGTGATGAAGAAGTGCTGCGCCTGGCTGAGAACCTGAAAAAAGGTATGCCAATCGCAACGCCGGTCTTCGATGGTGCGAAAGAAGCTGAAATTAAAGAGCTGCTGCAACTGGGTGGTCTGCCAACGTCTGGTCAGATTACGCTGTTTGACGGCCGTACCGGTGAACAGTTCGAGCGTCCGGTAACCGTAGGTTACATGTACATGCTGAAACTGAACCACCTGGTCGACGACAAGATGCACGCTCGTTCTACCGGTTCTTACAGCCTGGTTACTCAGCAGCCGCTGGGTGGTAAGGCACAGTTCGGTGGTCAGCGCTTCGGGGAGATGGAAGTGTGGGCGCTGGAAGCATACGGCGCGGCATACACCCTGCAGGAAATGCTCACCGTTAAGTCTGATGACGTGAACGGTCGTACCAAGATGTATAAAAACATCGTGGACGGCAACCATCAGATGGAGCCGGGCATGCCAGAATCCTTCAACGTACTGTTGAAAGAGATTCGTTCGCTGGGTATCAACATCGAACTGGAAGACGAGTAATTCTCGCTCAAACAGGTCACTGGTGCCGGGTTAACCCCCGGCACCAGATTGTGCTAACTCCGACGGGAGCAAATCCGTGAAAGATTTATTAAAGTTTCTGAAAGCGCAGACTAAAACCGAAGAGTTTGATGCGATCAAAATTGCTCTGGCTTCGCCAGACATGATCCGTTCATGGTCATTCGGTGAAGTTAAAAAGCCGGAAACCATCAACTACCGTACGTTCAAACCTGAGCGTGACGGCCTTTTCTGTGCGCGTATTTTCGGGCCAGTAAAAGATTACGAGTGCCTGTGCGGTAAGTACAAGCGCCTGAAACACCGTGGTGTGATCTGTGAGAAGTGCGGCGTTGAAGTGACCCAGACCAAAGTGCGTCGTGAGCGCATGGGTCACATCGAGCTGGCGTCTCCGACCGCTCATATCTGGTTCCTGAAATCTCTGCCGTCCCGTATCGGTCTGCTGCTGGATATGCCGCTGCGCGATATCGAACGCGTTCTGTACTTCGAATCTTATGTGGTTATCGAAGGCGGGATGACGAACCTGGAACGTCATCAGATCCTGACTGAAGAGCAGTATCTGGACGCGCTGGAAGAGTTCGGTGACGAATTCGACGCGAAGATGGGTGCGGAAGCTATTCAGGCCCTGCTGAAGAGCATGGATCTGGAGCAAGAGTGCGAACAGCTGCGTGAAGAGCTGAACGAAACCAACTCCGAAACCAAACGTAAAAAGCTGACCAAGCGTATCAAACTGCTGGAAGCGTTCGTTCAGTCTGGTAACAAACCAGAGTGGATGATCCTGACCGTTCTGCCGGTTCTGCCGCCAGATCTGCGTCCACTGGTTCCGCTGGATGGCGGTCGTTTCGCAACGTCCGATCTGAACGATCTGTATCGTCGCGTGATCAACCGTAACAACCGTCTGAAACGTCTGCTGGATCTGGCTGCGCCGGACATCATCGTACGCAACGAAAAACGTATGCTGCAGGAAGCGGTAGATGCCCTGCTGGATAACGGTCGTCGCGGTCGTGCGATCACCGGTTCTAACAAGCGTCCTCTGAAATCTTTGGCCGACATGATCAAAGGTAAACAGGGTCGTTTCCGTCAGAACCTGCTCGGTAAGCGTGTTGACTACTCCGGTCGTTCTGTAATCACCGTAGGTCCATACCTGCGTCTGCATCAGTGCGGTCTGCCGAAGAAAATGGCACTGGAGCTGTTCAAACCGTTCATCTACGGCAAGCTGGAACTGCGTGGCCTGGCCACCACCATCAAAGCCGCTAAGAAAATGGTTGAGCGTGAAGAAGCTGTCGTTTGGGATATCCTGGACGAAGTTATCCGCGAACACCCGGTACTGCTGAACCGTGCACCAACTCTGCACCGTTTGGGTATCCAGGCATTTGAGCCAGTCCTGATCGAAGGTAAAGCTATCCAGCTGCACCCGCTGGTTTGTGCGGCATATAACGCCGACTTCGATGGTGACCAGATGGCTGTTCACGTACCGCTGACGCTGGAAGCCCAGCTCGAAGCGCGTGCGCTGATGATGTCTACCAACAACATCCTGTCTCCAGCGAACGGTGAACCTATCATCGTTCCTTCTCAGGACGTTGTATTGGGTCTGTACTACATGACCCGTGACTGTGTTAACGCCAAAGGCGAAGGCATGGTGCTGACTGGCCCGAAAGAAGCTGAGCGTATTTATCGCGCTGGCCTGGCCTCTCTGCATGCGCGCGTTAAAGTGCGTATCACCGAATACGAAAAAGATGAAAACGGCGAATTTGTTGCAAAAACCAGCCTGAAAGACACGACCGTTGGCCGTGCCATTCTGTGGATGATCGTACCGAAAGGTCTGCCTTTCTCCATCGTCAACCAGGCGCTGGGCAAGAAAGCGATCTCCAAAATGCTGAACACCTGTTACCGCATTCTGGGTCTGAAGCCGACCGTTATCTTCGCTGACCAGACAATGTATACCGGCTTTGCTTATGCAGCGCGTTCAGGTGCTTCTGTTGGTATCGATGACATGGTCATCCCAGAGAAGAAACACGAGATCATCTCTGAAGCGGAAGCCGAAGTTGCTGAGATCCAGGAGCAGTTCCAGTCTGGTCTGGTTACCGCGGGCGAACGCTATAACAAAGTTATCGATATCTGGGCAGCGGCGAACGATCGTGTATCCAAAGCGATGATGGATAACCTGCAGACCGAAACCGTGATTAACCGTGACGGCGTAGAAGAGCAGCAGGTTTCCTTCAACAGCATCTACATGATGGCCGACTCCGGTGCGCGTGGTTCCGCAGCACAGATTCGTCAGCTGGCAGGTATGCGTGGTCTGATGGCGAAGCCAGATGGCTCCATCATCGAAACGCCAATCACCGCGAACTTCCGTGAAGGTCTGAACGTACTCCAGTACTTCATCTCCACGCACGGTGCTCGTAAAGGTCTGGCGGATACCGCACTGAAAACAGCGAACTCCGGTTATCTGACGCGTCGTCTGGTTGACGTTGCGCAGGATCTGGTTGTGACCGAAGACGATTGTGGCACCCTCGAAGGTATCACCATGACCCCGGTTATCGAGGGTGGTGATGTTAAAGAGCCACTGCGCGATCGCGTTCTGGGTCGTGTAACCGCGGAAGACATTCTGAAGCCGGGTACTGCAGACATCCTGGTTCCACGCAACACGCTGCTGCACGAGCACTGGTGTGACCTGCTGGAAGCGAACTCTGTTGACTCCGTGAAAGTACGTTCCGTTGTATCCTGTGACACCGACTTTGGTGTATGTGCGCACTGCTACGGTCGTGACCTGGCGCGTGGCCACATCATCAACAAAGGTGAAGCAATCGGCGTTATCGCGGCACAGTCCATCGGTGAGCCGGGTACACAGCTGACGATGCGTACGTTCCACATCGGTGGTGCGGCATCTCGTGCGGCTGCTGAATCCAGCATCCAGGTGAAAAACAAAGGTAGCATCAAGCTCAGCAACGCGAAGTCTGTTGTTAACTCCGCAGGCAAGCTGGTTGTGACCTCTCGTAACACCGAGCTGAAGCTGATCGACGAATTCGGTCGTACCAAAGAGAGCTATAAAGTACCTTACGGTGCGGTTATGGCGAAAGGTGATGGCGAGCAGGTTGCCGGCGGTGAAACCGTTGCAAACTGGGATCCACACACCATGCCGGTTATCACCGAAGTGAGTGGTTTCATCCGCTTCACTGACATGATCGACGGCCAGACCATTACTCGTCAGACCGACGAGCTGACCGGTCTGTCTTCTCTGGTGGTTCTGGATTCTGCTGAACGTACTACCGGTGGTAAAGATCTGCGTCCTGCACTGAAAATCGTTGATGCTCAGGGTAACGACGTTCTGATCCCTGGTACCGACATGCCTGCGCAGTACTTCCTGCCGGGTAAAGCGATCGTCCAGCTGGAAGATGGCATTCAGATCGGTGCGGGTGATGCTCTGGCGCGTATTCCACAGGAATCCAGCGGTACCAAGGACATCACCGGTGGTCTGCCACGCGTTGCGGACCTGTTCGAAGCACGTCGTCCGAAAGAGCCTGCAATCCTGGCTGAAATCAGCGGTATCATCTCCTTCGGTAAAGAGACCAAAGGGAAACGCCGTCTGGTTATCACTCCAGTAGATGGCAGCGAACCGTACGAAGAGATGATTCCTAAGTGGCGTCAGCTCAACGTGTTCGAAGGTGAACGTGTAGAACGTGGTGACGTGGTTTCCGATGGTCCAGAAGCTCCGCACGACATTCTGCGTCTTCGTGGCGTACACGCGGTAACGCGTTACATCACCAACGAAGTACAGGACGTTTACCGTCTGCAGGGCGTTAAGATTAACGATAAGCACATCGAAGTTATCGTTCGTCAGATGCTGCGTAAAGCAACCATCGAAAACGCAGGCAGCTCCGAGTTCCTGGAAGGCGAGCAGGTTGAATACTCACGCGTCAAGATCGCTAACCGCGAACTGGAAGCGAACGGCAAAATCGGTGCGACCTTCTCGCGCGATCTGCTGGGTATCACCAAAGCGTCTCTGGCAACCGAGTCCTTCATCTCTGCAGCATCGTTCCAGGAAACGACTCGTGTCCTGACCGAAGCCGCTGTTGCAGGTAAACGTGATGAACTGCGCGGTCTGAAAGAGAACGTCATCGTGGGGCGTCTGATCCCAGCTGGTACCGGTTATGCGTACCATCAGGATCGTATGCGTCGTCGTGCTGCAGGCGAACTGCCAGCTGCACCGCAGGTGACTGCTGAAGATGCATCCGCGAGCCTGGCAGAACTGCTGAACGCAGGTCTGGGCGGTTCCGACAACGAGTAATCGTTGATGCCGTAAATAAAAAACCCGCCTCGGCGGGTTTTTTTACATCTGTAGGTTATCAGTTTACCAAAGGGATCCGACGATAAAGCTCAATCATATCGCCCGCCAGATCCTGAATGACCATCGCGTTCATCAGGTGATCCTGAGAGTGGACGGTGATCAGGTTAACCGGAAGTTTCCCGGTTCCTTCGTCAAGACCGATAAGCTGCGTCTGGATCGTGTGCGCATGCTTCACATATTCGCGCGACTCTTCCATCGCTTTTTCTGCTTCGTCAAACTCACCTTTACGCGCCATCTGTAACGCAGTCAGGGCCGCACTGCGCGCCGCACCTGCGTTGACCAGCAGTTCCATGATCGTGGTTTCTAAGTCTTCCATTATGACTCCAGAAGTTTGAGCGCTTTTTCCAGTACGGCATCGCCTTTCATCATGCCGTAATCCATCATGTCGATCACCGCGACCTTTTTACCCAGCGGCTCGGCCTGCGCCTGAAGTTTCGCCTGCTCGTATTTAACCTGTGGCCCCAGCAATACGATGTCGGCCGTCGCGATGTTGTCTTTAAACTCCGCAACCGGAACGGCTTTAATGGTGACTTCAACCCCTTTTTTCTGCGCGGCGTCTTTCATACGTTGAACCAGCATGCTGGTTGACATTCCCGCTGCACAGCATAAAACGATGTTCTTCATAATCAGCTGCATATTCGCACGGTGATCGATCGCCAGTTCGCACCGTAGTCGATCATGATTTCGCATCGTGTTCGATCGCG
>NZ_QFXN01000034.1:0-23720 GCF_003144775.1 Enterobacter sp. CGMCC 5087
GGATGATCGATCAGCTGCGAATCGCTGATCGACGTTCCACGCGAAAACATGATCGATCAGAGCGGAATACGCACCCCTGTCGCGTTAGCGTACATGGTATCGTTGCCGCTATCTTTGGTGCCATCAAATGTCGCTGTCACTGATGTCGTCCCCGCAGGACAATCGCTTAATACTATGTCCTGAGAAACATACGTGGAGGCTGCACCAGCTGAATTGAGCGTGGCTGCAGAAATTTCCTGACCAAGATCGATATTATAAGTTGAACCAACGCCAGTTGTGCAGGCGGCGGCTATTACTTGACCTGTAATATTAATAGTAACATCTGCGGCATGTATACCACCTGATAAAAAGCCAGCCATTAACATAGTTGTAGCTAAACATTTTTTTAAAGTTGTCATTTTTTCTCTCTATAAAATAATTCAATTACTTATATCAGGAAGATTAGTTGTACATAATCGTTGCGTAAATTTTACTGCTGACATCTCCTGCAGGAACACCATCTGTTAATGCGTAATAACGCGCTTTAATGTCGTAATTAATATCGCCATTAACTGCCCCTAAATTTACAAGAGCCTGCAATGGGTTTCCTGCATTATCTAAAACCTGGACCCCCACATTATTTTTGTTTGTGTCAGACCCAGTGTTAATCAAAACTGAATTTTCTGAATCAGCAAAGTCACCCTCAAACCCCAAGCTTATCCTCACAGGCATACTGCATGTCAAAGGAATACTGATCGATTTTTCGCCCGCCGTTGAGCCCGTTGTTTTTAGCAAACTAGAGCGCACCGGTTCGAGTGCAACAGGAATAACTGCATTTGTAACCCTGCATGCAGGATTAAGGGGTTTAATTGGAGTGGGGTCATTACTATAAAATTCTATAAGATTAAATGTTTTACCAGTTGTGATTACTTGTATAGTTCCCAAGACTCCCGGAATCCAAGTGACGTTTCCAGGGATAGTTCCTGTTTTTATTAATTCAATTGTAAAGGTTCCCCCATTATAGACACCGTATGTGAAAGGACCACCTGAGTAGCTACCGACAGTTGGCCAATACGCGTTATTAATACCTGTTATATCCCAACCAGCAGTCATTTTAGCCCGATACGAGATTCCCGGGATAGTTGTTGGGTAAATATTGCCGTTAGGTATACCTGTTCCGTTAATTGGTACTGTACCACTAGTCCCTGCGATTGTGCAGCCTGTGGTGGTACTACCTCTAGGGAAAGTAGATGTTGTTGTTCCTATAACCTCCCCTATTTCCATTTCAGGTGTGATAGTTATCGGTGAAGGAATAGTTACTTTTACAGGTGTGTAATCTTCAGTGCCAGTACAATAAGTGGCAGCAGCAAATACAAAATTGCTGAAGCTCATGAACAATGAAAACAAAGCAAAGCACATTATTTTTGATATATCAAAAGCCATAAGACATGATATTTTGTCTTTATATAAAGTAAAATTCATATTTTAAACCTGTAATACCAGAATAGTTTTAACGACAAAGAGCGGAAGTATTAACCACACCCTGAACCGATGATGGTAAAGTAAATGATACAGAGCAGTGGTCATTTACTCCGTCGCCCCAACGCACCAACAACTCACCACTTGCTTCAAGGCCTGTTAAATAAACCTGTCCGTTATCCCCTACAATAAAACCTGATGACATTTCATGATCTTTTACTGTGACAACTGACCCAAACGGCACATTTTCACCGTTGGCGAGTGTTAAACTCATTAATGCCCGATTACCCACGCTGGCTTTATAATTTGCACGCACTACTGCACCACGAGTCGGGATCACCGTCTGGTTGGTGATAGCCACTTCGGTATCATCACCAAAGGACTCGGTATCCAATGTAATGTCGTTTTTACGGTACGGGCTGACGTAAGGTACCAACGCGTAACCACGGAAATCCGTGCGAACCCCCGTTTGCGAGGAAACATTTATTCCCTTCGCTCCTGGCGCTGCCACCAGCGCTACGGTTTCGCTCATCGGCTGACCCAATGTAACGCCATTTTCATGAACCAGCACGCCTCCCTGCACGCCGTAGTTCATACGTTCGCTATACTGGTCGTAGCCATAACCCGCCGTCAGCTCGCCATAGGTTGAGCGCCAGTCAGCGTTGGCGCTGCCACTGTTGCCCTGGCCTTGCGTGCCATAACCTTCCTGCACGCTCCAGCTCAGATTATTTTGCTCAAGCGCTGTGCCACCCACGCTGACGCTGTGGTTAGTGTTGCCTTTTTTGCTGGTATTGACCATATAGTTAACGTACTCATTACGGGATTGACCAAGCAGCAGACTCATCGGCACGCTAATGCTCATCGAGAACAACTGGTCGTTGTCGTAAATACGACCACCATCCTCTGATCCGTAATTCGCCGTAGAGTTACGGTTGTAGGTGTAGCTCAGGTTATAGCTAATGCTGTGCAAGGAGTTGTTATAGCTAACACCATACGATTCCATGCGACGGTCGGTATTCCAGTAATCCTCGCGTACCGCCGTCAACCCCAGGTTGCCTGCGCCATCCCATAAATCCTGTGACACGCTTAGCTCCGCGCGGTTGCGGCGACGCTCAATCAGCGGATAGCTGTTGCCGCTGGTATAGGTGTCAAGCACCTCCTGCATGCCCCAGTAGCCCTCTGTTGCGTAGCGATAGCCTGCGATGGTGAAGTTAGTGCCAGTATCAACAATATTTTTGCTGTAACGCACGCGCCAGGACTGGCCGCTTTCTTTGGGCTGATCCTTCATAGTTGACCAGGCCTGCGTCACATCAACAGAGAGCGCGCCGATATCCCCCATGTTTTTACCCAACCCCAGCGCCAAGGACTGGTAAGGACTGGCGAACTGGCCGCCGCCATAGACTGTAAAACCAGCAGGAAGACCGTATATGGCCGTACCTTCACTCAGAGGAGTTTCATCCACACTGTTGTCATAAGAGCGATAAACTCCGCTCATTAGGCTAAATTTGAATCGCCCTTCACGCTGCAGGACTGGCAAAGATGCAAACGGCACCACGATTTGCTGTTCACTACCATCGGATTCTTTGATCGTGACGTATAGATCGCCGGACCCGCCAGTAGGGTACATGTCGTTTATTTCGAAAGCCCCCGGTGAAACAGAGGTCTGGTAAATGATGTAACCGTTCTGCCGAATGGTGACCTGCGCGTTGGTTCGTGCAATGCCTCGAACGACTGGCGCGTAGCCCCGCAAACTGTCCGGTAACATCTCGTCATCGGAAGCCAACTCTATCCCACGGTAAGAAATGCTATCAAAAACATCAGCCCCAGTACTGCTGTCACCTGCGGTAAGCTGGGCCTTTAAAGGAACGATGTCACGCTGCGCATAGGTATAAACCGTATCCCAACTGCTGTCTGTCTCACCTCCCGGACCTCCGGTCGAACTACGATTCCATGTGGTGTAATTGCGCAGACGCCATGAACCTATGTTTAGCCCCGGGCGCAGATTGACATATTGATTATTGCCGTCATAACCCTGACCACTCTTCGCATAATTATTGGAGCCGCTGACGCTATAATTTAGTAACAGTGCATTGATTCCTTCATCCCACTGTTTTGGGTCTACCCAGCCACGAGCGGAGTTGGTGACCGCCGATTGCGGGAATGTCAGCAGCAATTGTTGTTTGTCAAAGCGAAACTCGGTGTTGGCCTGAGGCACCGCGGAGATATCGGCACAATCACTTCCTGCTTTGCCTAGCAACGGAAACTTTTTGACCAACACGCCCCAAGTTTCCAGATCGTTAACAGCCAGGCATGGCTGCAACGCTTCCTGGCCGTCAGCGGTTTTAACCATACGAAACTCAACGTTGCGGGTTTCCATCTGGTTGTTATTAAGATAAATATCCACGCGGTAGGTGCCTGGAAGCTGTCCACCTTTATTTTCAAAGGCCGACAGATCTACCGCTTTCTGGCCCGGCGATCCCAGTTCGAGCAATTCCGGGTTAAAGAAGTCCCTCGCATGAGCAGTAGTCGTAAGAATTCCAATCATCGCGAGTTGAGTGGCAATAAAATATGCGACCGGTCTTAAACGCATACGGCGACTGTTTTCATTATTCATTTATGGCTCCGTTACTACGGGAAGCTAGCGCTGCCCGACTTCCTGTAAAATGCACTTCCTTAATGACCCTGGCCATGTTCCGGGCCCGTACCACCGTAATCGGTAATCAGCTTCCAGGTAATATTACCTGCTGCCCCTGCAGGAACAGGGAAGCTAGCGCTGCTCATAGGAGCAACATAAGTGGCATCTTTTACTTCACGCCCGCCAACTTTTACTTGCTGGAAATTCATGTAGTAGGCAGAGGCATTGTTCACTGTCAGACGATTGCCGTTTAGCGTCCAGCTGAGCTTACCGCTCTCTTTATCCGGCGACCCTTTTAGCAACGATTGCGGACGATAAATCAGCTTAATGCGGCTTTTTACAGCGATTTGCAGCGTATTGCCGTTCTCTTTTTTCACTCCGGCGGGAATAGACTTAACGTTCAGCCAGAAAAGCGACTCGCGGTCTTCAGGCAAATTGCCACCTGTACGAACGATGCGTAGAGTGTTTTGCTGGTTAGCTTCAAGCCGAAATAGTGGTGGCGTCACGATAAAAGGGGCTTTATCAGCACCACCATTTTGCGTTTCGGCCCAGGACTGTATGAGATAGGGGCTGACATCCGAATTGGTGACGTTCAGTGAAGCCTCCTTCTTACCGCCCTCATAAATGAGTCGCGTGCCGCCGATAGTAACGCCACCAACCTCGACAGCCTGAGCAAGACTGCAAGAAAGGAGCAGTGGAAGGGAAAGTGTTTTGATCCAAGTTTTCATTTGTGGGTTAACTCCGGGAAAAATCAGGCCGGTTTTACCGGCCTGTATTACCCCAACCCATCACGAACTTCGTGAAAGGCAGGAACAACTTAGTTGTAGATAATAGTGAAGTTGGTGGTGCCGTTCGCCGGTCCGGAGGTTACTCCCGAACCGACTTTCAGATAACGCGCAGTGAATGCAAGGTTGTTAGTACCACTTTGCAGGTCATAGGAAGAAGAAGCCGTATGCAGCGGTACTACTTTGTTCTTCGCATCGGTGATCTGAATGCCCACGCCGGTAGCGACACCGTCTTCCTGAGTTAACTGCAGCGCAGTGCTGTCATTATTAGCAGCGGTGCCGTCAAATTTTACTGCAGCTGATTTAACGCTTTCAGGGCAACTGGTCAGTTCGATTTTAAAATCAGTCGGAGCAGCAGTATCGCTTTCATCAAAGGCTTTACTGGATACGGTTCCCATAGTCACTGACAGTGGGTTAGATACTTTATTAGTGACAGTACAAGCGTCATCGGTAATTTTTCCGATAAAATTAATTTTCCCATCATCAGCATGAACTGAAATTGCTGCCAGGCTAAAAGCAGACATAATCACCATGGCCGTTAACTTTGCTTTCATTATATAATTCATCCTTTTCATGTACATGAAAATAACCCCACCATAAGAAATGATGAAATTATTCACCTCATAATATTAAACACCCCTTTCTTGGAGTTCGAAAATTCTATCCAAGGTAAAATATGGCATCAATATTTTAAAAGTCTAAAAACGGATTTATTTTCGATGTTGTTAAGGCTTCCTTTGTTTTTCTGTTTTAGCCGTTTGGGACTAACTCAAGGATGATAATTCTCTCTTTAGCATGGGCCACCATAAGCCCCCTGTTAAAATCAAAAGATAAGTATTTTACAGGAAGCCCTTACATTCGCTATCAAGCATTTTACAATCAATTAACATCAGCATTACTTACCCGTATCTCAACAAACATCCATCATGCGCTACATCGACGACTGCTACATTATCTCCAGAAGCGTAGTTGTACGCATATTGCCCCCCCCCCGAAAAGGGCATTTTAACTTCATGACGGCAGGGAATTTAATAAGTATCAATAAATCAGTGGTAAATTTGAATAACACCCATCAGCCATACAGGATAAATAACTCATACTTTAATGAAAAAAAATAACCGACCAAATCTCTAATGGTTAATATTATGACTAATGAAATGCGCTGAAATGCTCTCTTCCTTTATGCTAAACATCTGCATGAAGATGCTCTCATATTGCGAAAAATCCTTGCCGATTTCAAAGGTAAGACGATCAAACCTGTTCATGAGTGATGAACTGATCTGTAATCAGGTAACTGCGAAAAATAAGAAGTTATAACAACACTGGTTATCTTAGCATAGTCACAATAGCAGTCCCTGCCACAATTGCTTAGCTATTAAGGACACCTGTATCATAACGTAAGAAACATGCAGGTAGCCGGCACGCCTTTAAAAGAAGCGCATCGGTTGGTTGCAAATCCTGGATTATGGTGGATTTTAGCAAATCCGATGATGATTTTGACAAAAACTCTATCATTCTGGGAGGTAACTTAGCGCTTTAACAGTATTGTACCGGAACCAGGATGAAGCGCGGAAAACAAATTGTTTTATATAAGGAATGGCAATAGCAGTCTATAAAGTGGAGCGTCAAAACTTCTGCAGTAGGCGACTTATGATATAAGGCATCCATTATTAATTGGTATGTCCCCTCCAGCTTTGAGGTTAGAATGTGAGCCGCCAGATAGTGAAGGGATCCAATATATGGAATATCACTTCAAAACCTGGCGGTTTTTCGTTTCAATGCACCTTACAGCGCTTTCAGAATCGCATCCACGCTGGCTTTCGCATCGCCAAACAGCATGTGGGTGTTCTCTTTGAAGAACAGCGGGTTCTGCACCCCGGCATAGCCGGTATTCATGGAGCGTTTGAAGACGATCACGTTCTGCGCCTTCCACACTTCCAGAACCGGCATACCGGCGATTGGACTACCCGGGTCGTCTTGTGCCGCCGGGTTGACGGTATCGTTAGCACCAATAACCAGCACGGTGTCGGTGTCGGCGAAATCATCGTTGATCTCATCCATTTCCAGCACGATGTCGTAAGGCACTTTCGCTTCCGCCAGCAGCACGTTCATGTGGCCCGGCAGACGCCCTGCCACCGGGTGAATACCAAAGCGAACCTTGATGCCCCGCGCGCGCAGCTTCTCGGTGATTTCCGCAACCGGATACTGCGCCTGCGCCACCGCCATGCCGTAGCCCGGAGTGATGATCACGGAGTGCGAATTTTTCAGCATGTCTGCGGTATCTTCCGCAGAAATTTCACGGTGCTCACCCACTTCTTCATCCGCACTGGAAGAAGACCCATCGGTCCCGAAACCACCGGCGATAACGCTGATGAACGAGCGGTTCATTGCCTTACACATGATGTAAGACAGGATCGCACCGGAAGAACCCACCAGCGCACCGGTGACGATCAGCAGGTCGTTGCTCAGCATAAAGCCTGCCGCCGCTGCCGCCCAACCGGAGTAGGAGTTCAGCATCGAGACAACCACCGGCATATCCGCACCGCCGATGGACGCCACCAGGTGCCAGCCAAACGCCAGCGCGATGATGGTCATCACCAGCAACGCCAGTACCTGCAGGCCCACGCTTTCGGTACGCACGAAGACCACCAGCAGAACAAACGACACCACCAGCGCCGCGAGGTTCAGCTTATGACGGTTTGGCAGCATCAGCGGTTTAGAGGAGATCTTCCCGCGCAGCTTGCCAAACGCGACAATGGAACCGGTGAAGGTCACCGCACCGATGAAGATACCGAGGAACACTTCCGTCAGGTGGATATTCACCAGAATCGGTTCCAGGCCCGGTTCGTGATACAGGTAGCTGTTGAAGCCCACCAGCACCGCCGCCAGACCCACGAAGCTGTGCAGAATGGCAACCAGCTCCGGCATCTCGGTCATTTCAACGCGTTTTGCCAGGCGAATACCAATCGCGCCGCCGATGATCATCGCCACCAGGATCCACGCCACGTTGCCGGTATCCGGCCCGAAGATGGTGGCAATCAGCGCAATCGCCATCCCGGCGATACCAAAGTTATTACCCTGCTGAGACGTTTCGTGTTTGGAAAGCCCCGCCAGACTGAAAATAAACAGGATTGCAGCAACAATGTATGCGGCTGTCACTAATCCTCCAGACATATGCTACCCCTTAGCCTTTACGAAACATTTTCAGCATGCGCTGAGTCACGGTGAAACCACCGAAAATATTGATACTGGCGATCAGCACCGCGATAAAGCTCAGGAAGCTGATCCAGCCGCCGTGACCAATCTGCAGTAACGCCCCCACCACGATGATCCCCGAGATGGCGTTGGTTACCGACATCAGCGGCGTATGCAGCGCATGGGAGACGTTCCACACCACGTAGTAGCCCACGACGCAGGAGAGCGCGAAGACGGTAAAGTGGCCGAGGAACTCTTTTGGTGCAACGTCAGCCAGCCAGCCGAACAGAATAATCACCAGCGCCATGATCGCGTATTTGCGCCACGGAGAAGCCGGTTTGGCGGGTTCTTTTGGCTCAGGTGCCGCTTTCGTTGCCGCCTGAGGCTGAGCAGAAACCTGAATAGGCGGCGCAGGCCAGGTAATTTCACCTTCACGGACCACCGTGACGCCGCGCACAACAACATCGTCGAAATCAACGGTGACGTTGCCGTCTTTCTCTTTGCAAAGCAGCTTCAGCAGGTTGACGAGGTTGGTGCCATAGAGCTGAGAAGACTGCGTTGGCAGACGGCCCGGCAGATCGGTATAGCCGATCACCTTCACGCCGTTAGCGGTCGTGGTTACCTGATTTGGAACGGTATATTCACAGTTACCGCCGTTTTGGGCGGCCAGGTCGACAATCACGCTGCCCGGCTTCATGGAGTCAACCATCTCACGGGTAATCAGCTTCGGCGCCGGTTTACCCGGGATAAGCGCGGTGGTGACAATAATGTCGACATCTTTCGCCTGGGCGGCGAAGAGTTCCATTTCGGCTTTGATAAAGGCTTCGGACATCACCTTCGCGTAGCCGTCGCCGCTGCCTGCTTCTTCCTTGAAATCCAGCTCAAGGAATTCGGCGCCCATACTCTGGACCTGTTCCTTTACTTCAGGACGGGTGTCAAAGGCGCGTACGATAGCGCCCAGGCTGTTTGCCGCACCGATTGCGGCAAGGCCCGCCACGCCTGCGCCAATCACCATCACTTTCGCCGGAGGGACTTTACCCGCGGCGGTGATTTGACCGGTAAAGAAGCGACCAAACTCGTGGGCCGCTTCAACAATAGCGCGATAGCCGGCAATGTTTGCCATGGAGCTTAAGGCATCCAGCGACTGCGCGCGCGAAATGCGCGGCACGGAGTCCATCGCCATCACGGTCACGCCGCGGGCCGCCAGCTTCTCCATCAGCTCCGGGTTTTGCGCAGGCCAGATGAAGCTCACCAGGGTCGTTCCCGGATTGAGCAGCGCAATCTCACTCTCTTCCGGTGCGTTGACCTTCAGAATCACCGGCGACTGCCAGACGTCAGCACCGTCGACCACTTCCGCGCCGGCCTGGATAAAGGCCTCGTCATCGAAACTCGCCAGTTTGCCCGCGCCGCTTTCAACCGCGACCGTAAAACCCAGTTTAAGCAGTTGCTCCACCGTTTTCGGTGTTGCCGCTACGCGGGTTTCATTGGCTAACCGTTCTTTTGGTACCCCAATACGCATAGTTTTCCCTTCCATCGGTTTTTGATGATGGTTTATCGATAAATGCCCGCGGTTTGTATCAATTTTCGCCATCGCGCGAGCGACGAGAGATGATTAACCCCGGAAAATAAAACAGTAACAAACTGTCTATAACCTACTGAAAATAGCGCCCGTGATCTACCGCCAGAAAACACTATTTCTTACTTTATCTGTGAAAAATAAGCGATCGGCGTCACTGACAGTGATATTTACCTTAAATTCACTGCCAGAACCGATAAAACGCGCAAGCGAAGCGGTAAAAACATGATATAGCGCCATAAGAGAACAACTTGTTAACATTAAATTAACTTGTAAAAGTCATATGCTTTATCAGTTTTACTTGTCAAACGCGTGTTTTTTCAACATATCACTAAATGTTATCGAATTCGGTGATTCAGTAAGCACAGGCAGTGAAAAATGGCGCAGACAGCGACGGGTTTTAAATGCAATAATCGGGACCGTCTCAAATTAACAACAATACCAGTACATGGTTTGCGCAAGGCGAAGGATCATTTTTATGAAGCTTAAGAACACACTCCTGGCGTCCGCACTTCTTTCCGCGACCGCCCTGTCTGCGAATGCCGCAACAGAGTTAACGCCGGAGCAAGCGGCAGCGTTAAAACCTTTTGACCATACGGTCATTGTGGGTCGTTATAATTCTATTGGCGACGCCGTCGCCGCTGCATCAAAAGCCGCAGATAAAAACGGAGCGGCCTCGTTTTATGTGGTTGACCAGTCCGATTACGGCAACAGCGGTAACCAGCGCGTGACCATTGCGCTGTTCAAAGACAATGCGCCGAAAGCTGACGCACCAAAAAACCGCGTGATCAACGGTGTTGTTGAACTGCCGAAAGATCAGGCGATTGAGCTGGAACCTTACGACACCGTCACCGTTCAGGGCTTCTATCGCAGCCAGCCTGAAGTGAACGATGCCATTACCAAAGCCGCGAAAGAGAAAGGGGCCTACTCTTTCTTCATCGTGCGTCAGGTCGATGCTAACCAGGGCGGCAACCAGCGTATTACCGCGTTCATCTATAAAAAAGATGCGAAAAAACGTGTTCTGCAGAGCCCGGATGCCATCCCGGCGAATTCAGAAGCAGGTCGCGCGGCGCTCGCTAAAGGCGGCGAAGAAGCGAAGAAAGTTGAAATTCCAGGCGTAGCAACGACGGCTGCTCCAAGCGCTGAAGTGGGCCGTTTCTTCGAAACGCAGTCCACGAAAGGTGGCCGTTATTCCGTTACGCTGCCGGACGGTACCAAAATTGAAGAGTTGAACAACGCCACTGCAGCGCAGATGGTGCCGTTCGACAGCATCAAGTTTACCGGCAACTACGGCAACATGACGGAAGTCTCTTACCAGGTCGCGAAGCGTGCGGCGAAGAAAGGGGCGAAGTACTACCACATCACCCGCCAGTGGCAGGAACGTGGTAACAACGTGACCATCAGCGCCGATCTGTACAAGTAACAACATCGTTTACGAAAGGCGGCGCAATGCCGCCTTTTTTGTTACTTTTTTTGAATTTCTGCCTCACGTCATTGCATGCATTCGTTACACTCCGTAAAATCCCGCGCCTTAGTGTGATCCACCATTTTTATGCGCCTGAGCGAAATAATTATTCTGGATTTTGAACTTTCATAACAGGAAGCCAATGGAAAAGAAACTTGGCCTGAGTGCTCTGACTGCACTCGTTTTAAGCTCAATGCTGGGTGCAGGCGTATTCAGTTTGCCGCAAAATATGGCCGCCGTCGCCAGCCCTTCCGCGCTCATCATTGGCTGGGGCATTACGGGTGTCGGCATACTGCTGCTGGCCTTCGCGATGCTGCTGCTCACCCGCATTCGCCCGGATCTTGACGGCGGCATTTTCACCTATGCGCGTGAAGGTTTCGGCGAGCTGATTGGCTTCTGTTCCGCATGGGGATACTGGCTGTGTGCCGTTATCGCCAACGTCTCTTATCTTGTAATCGTCTTCTCGGCGCTCAGTTTCTTTACCGATACGCCTGAGCTGCGCCTCTTTGGCGACGGGAATACCTGGCAGTCTATTGTGGGTGCCTCGGTGCTGCTGTGGTTCGTCCACTGGCTGGTTTTGCGTGGCGTACAAACGGCCGCCAGCATCAACCTTGTGGCGACGCTGGCGAAACTGGTTCCGCTCGGCCTGTTTATCGTTCTGGCCTTTATTGCGTTCCGTCTGGACGTTTTCAAGCTTGATTTCAGCGGCGTTGCGCTGGGCGTTCCCGTCTGGGAGCAGGTGAAAAACACGATGCTGATTACCCTGTGGGTGTTCATCGGCGTTGAAGGTGCGGTCGTGGTTTCTGCCCGGGCCAGGAATAAACGCGATGTGGGCCGCGCCACGCTGCTGGCCGTACTGGCCGCGCTGGGGGTCTATCTGCTGGTGACGCTGCTGTCGCTGGGCGTGGTGGCGCGTCCTGAGCTGGCTGAAATGCGTAACCCGTCAATGGCTGGCCTGATGGTGAAAATGCTCGGTCCCTGGGGCGACGTGGTGATTGCCGCAGGGCTGATCGTCTCCGTCTGCGGCGCTTACCTGAGCTGGACCATCATGGCGGCTGAAGTGCCGTTCCTGGCCGCGACTCACAAGGCGTTTCCACGCCTGTTCGCCCGTCAAAACCAAAACAGCGCGCCATCGGCATCGCTCTGGCTGACCAACATCAGCGTTCAGGTCTGTCTGGTGCTGATCTGGCTCACAGGTTCAGACTATAACACCCTGCTGACCATCGCCTCGGAGATGATTCTGGTACCCTATTTCTTAGTGGGTGCGTATCTGTTAAAAATTGCCACACGCCCGGCGCATTATGTCGTGGGTGTCGGAGCCTGTATTTACGGCCTGTGGTTGTTGTATGCTTCCGGGCCTATGCATCTGCTGCTGTCGGTGGTGCTGTACGCACCGGGTCTGCTGGTGTTTATCTACGCCCGCCGCACGCATCAGCTGGAGAACGCGCTGAAACGCCGTGAGATGGCATTAATTGGACTGTTACTGGTTGCTGCCCTGCCAGCAACCTGGATGTTAATGGGTTAGCATCGCCTTTCCCATTGTTGAACTGTAAAGGAGAATACGATGGGAAATGCACCGCTTCGCCCAATACTGATTACCGGTGGAGGCCGCCGTATCGGCCTCGCCCTCGCCCATCACTTTCTCAACCTTCGCCATCCGGTCATTGTCAGCTACCGTACGGAATACCCGTCGATTGAAGGGTTACGCAAAGCCGGGGCGGTCTGCATTCAGGCTGATTTTTCGACCGATGAAGGCATTCTGGCTTTCGCGGAAAAGGTAAAAGCCGCCACGACGGGACTGCGCGCCGTGATCCATAACGCCAGCGCATGGCGAGCCGAAAAACCCGGTACGTCACTCAGCGAAACGCTCTCAGCCATGCTGCAGATCCACGTCAATGCCCCTTATCTGCTTAACCACGCTCTGCAGGATCTGCTCCGCGGTCATGGGCACGCTGCGGGCGACATTATTCACTTTACCGATTATGTGGTGGAGCGCGGCAGCGACAAGCACATCGCCTACGCGGCCAGCAAAGCCGCGCTGGATAATATGACACGCTCGTTTGCCCGCAAGCTCGCGCCCGAGGTGAAGGTAAACGCCATCGCCCCGGCGATGATTTTGTTTAACGAAAACGATGATGCAGAGTATCGTCAGCAGGCGCTGAATAAGTCGCTCATGAAAATCGCCCCGGGCGAGAAAGAGGTCATCGATCTTGTGGATTATCTGCTCACCAGCTGCTACGTCACCGGCAGAACCTTTGCCGTGGACGGCGGCCGACCGCTGCGCTAGTGAAAGCGGCTCCAGAAGAAAATTAACACCCAGGCGCTGAGTCCCCAGCAGACCACCGCCCCGCTCAGCGCCAGGGGAAGACGCAGAAAACCGGTGAAATACCACAGCGAAAGCAGGTAGAGAAAATACGGAATGATAGACCACATGCCAAACACGATGGTCGTGCGTAACGCTTCCGTGCCCCGCTCAGAAGCCACGATATAGTGGGCAATCAGCGCAAAGGTCGGGAACAGCGGGATTAGCCCGGCAATGTAGTAGTTTTTCGTCTTTGCCAGAATGCCAATCAGTAACACTACCAGCGCGCCCAGCGCGGCTTTGATCGCCAGCCCCATACTTTTCCCTATAACAATCAAGTAACAATAAGAGCCAGAATAACGGAACCGGCGTTAATTTTGAAAGATTAATGGAAGGTTAAGGTTCCGCGGTGTATGTTGGCTTTTTTCACGAAAACAGACGTTGTATGAATAAGATTGTTTATGTTGAAGACGAACCCGAAGTCGGGCAATTGATCGCCGCCTATCTGGGTAAACATGATATGGACGTCATTGTTGAACCTCGCGGCGATCGTGCCGAAGAGGTGGTCGTCCGTGAAAACCCGGATCTGGTACTGCTGGATATTATGTTGCCAGGCAAAGACGGCATGACGCTCTGCCGTGACCTGCGCGCCCGGTGGGAGGGCCCTATCGTCCTGCTCACCTCACTGGACAGCGATATGAACCACATTTTGTCGCTGGAGATGGGCGCCAATGACTACATTCTGAAAACCACACCGCCTGCCGTCCTGCTTGCCCGCCTGCGCCTGCATTTGCGCCAGCACGCCAGCATCGAACGCGAAGCACCTGCGCCGTCTCTGACGCCGCACAAAGCGATGCGCTTCGGTACGCTGTCTATCGACCCTATTAACCGCCAGGTGCTGCTCTCCGGCGAGCTTATTGCCCTCTCCACCGCAGATTTTGACCTGCTGTGGGAGCTAGCGACGCACGCCGGGCAAATTATGGACCGCGACGCGCTGCTGAAAAACCTGCGTGGTGTGAGCTATGACGGAATGGACCGCAGCGTTGACGTGGCGATTTCGCGTCTGCGCAAAAAGCTGCAGGATAACGCTACCGAGCCCTACCGCATTAAAACCGTACGTAACAAGGGTTATCTGTTTGCCCCGCACGCCTGGGAAACCTGACTCCGTTATCTGGCTAGCATAACGTGCGCGCAATGAGGGCATTACACAGCGATGTCCTCTCTTTCGCGCGTTTATTTTTACGTTTGCGCAACAATTGACTTGCTAAGCACGCGAACTATTCCATAATTAAATCTTCAGCCCTCCTTTCTCCAGTTCGCCCCGACTGCATGTAGACTCGCTTTCACCGCGAAGCGTTACGATATCTCTCCCATATAATCTTGAAATGAGGATTTAAGCCTATGGCATATGTATAGCTACAATCAGGTCGAAGCCATCAAAACCAATCTCGAGTGGATTGTTAATCAGGCAGCCCTAAGGCGCGCCTCTCCCTCGCGCTCCGATCAAAAAGCGCTTTTTGACCTGCTGGAACTTATCCAGTCTTTCGAAATACTCCTGGATTTAATTAACGAATTCGGTACCGATGTGATTGATACGCACATTGCAGAAGGCCTGGCCGTGACGGAAAAATTCATCGCCAAGGTAAAAAACAGCGCGAAAGCCATGTAACACGCGCGACAGACGTGAAAAACGCGAAGGGTTTTCATGTATATTCTGCACATAGCGTTTTTTCGGTGAGACCCAATGAAAAAGCTGTTTGTGCAGTTTTATCTTTTGCTGTTTGTCTGTTTCCTGGTCATGACCATGCTGGTCGGGCTGGTCTATAAATTCACCGCCGAACGTGCGGGCAGGCAGTCGCTGGACGATCTGATGAAAAGCTCGCTCTATCTGATGCGCAGCGAGCTGAGAGAGATCCCGCCGCACGACTGGGCGAAAACCCTTAAAGAGCTGGATCTGAACCTGTCATTCGATTTACGCATCGAGCCGTTAAAAGATTTTGAGCTGGATCCGCCCGCCATGCAGCGTCTGCGCGACGGGGACATCGTCGCGCTGGATGAGAAATACACCTTTATCCAGCGTATTCCGCGCAGCCATTACGTGCTGGCCGTCGGGCCGGTACCCTATCTCTATTATCTGCACCAGATGCGTCTGCTGGACATGGCGCTGATGGCCTTTATCGCCATTTCGCTCGCGTTTCCGGTCTTTATCTGGATGCGCCCGCACTGGCAGGACATGCTGAAGCTGGAATCCGCCGCGCAGCGTTTTGGCGAAGGGCATTTTACCGAACGCATTCACTTCGACAGCGGTTCCAGCTTTGAACGCCTGGGCGTGGCCTTTAACCAGATGGCCGATAACATCAATGCCCTGATCGCCAGTAAGAAGCAGCTGATCGACGGCATTGCGCACGAGCTGCGCACGCCGCTGGTTCGCCTGCGCTATCGTCTGGAGATGAGCGAGAATCTGACTGACGCGGAGTCTCAGGCGCTTAACCGCGACATCGGCCAGCTTGAGGCGTTGATTGAGGAGCTGCTGACCTACGCGCGCCTCGATCGTCCGCAAAACGAGCTGAACCTCAGCACGCCGGACCTGCCTGCCTGGCTGCAAACCCACATCGATGACGTTCAGAGCGTGAACCCGCAGCGCACGCTGTTAACGCGCGTCACGCCGGGTGATTACGGCGCGCTCGATATGCGCCTGATGGAGCGCGTGCTGGACAATCTGATGAACAACGCCATGCGCTACAGCGAAAGTACGCTACAGATCGGACTGGATTTGCAGGGCAATCAGGCCAGCCTGACGGTGGAGGATGACGGTCCGGGGATTGCCCCGGAAGCGCGAGAAACCGTGTTTGAACCGTTTGTCCGCCTCGACCCCAGCCGCGATCGCGCCACTGGCGGATGCGGCCTGGGGCTGGCGATTGTTTACTCTATCGCGCAGGCGATGGGCGGCACGGTGCATTGCGAAGAGAGCGAGCTCGGCGGCGCGCGCTTCTGCTTTAGCTGGCCGGTATACCATAACATCGCCCTTCCCGTCCCTGCCTGACTTCAACCGCACGCTGGCCTGACCCGGCGTGCTGTGCTATATGATAAGTATGTTGTAACTAACGAGAGTGCTTATGGCGACCTACGATCTCCTCGAACGGCTGAACAGCACGTTTCGGGAAATAGAACACGAACTCCTGACCCTGACCGAACGTTTGCAGAGCTGCCGCCTGCTGGCCGCGCGCGTCTTTACCCTGCCCGAGGTGGCTAAAGGGGCCGAGCACGACCCGCTGGACACCATCGCGGTTGAACAGCACATCGGCAGCGCCGCCCTCGAGCTGGCGCTGAAGCACTATCGCCGACTGTTTATCCAGCAGCAGTCAGAAAACCGCAGCAGTAAGGCCGCCGTGCGTCTGCCTGGCGTGATCTGCCTGCAAACCGATGCGACAACGCGCGACGCGCTGGAAAGCCAGATTACCCATATCAACACCCTGAAAGCGGCCTTTGAAAAGATCGTTACCGAAGAGTCCGGCCTCGCCCCTGCCGCCCGGTTTGAATGGGTGCACCGTCAGCTTCCGGGGCTGATTACCCTGAACGCCTATCGCACGCTGACGGTACTGCGTCATCCCGCCACGCTACGCTTCGGCTGGGCGAATAAGCACATCATTAAAAACTTCACCCGGGATGAGATTCTGGCGCAGCTGGAAAAAAGCCTGAAGACGCCGCGCACCGTCGCACCGTGGTCGCGCGAGCAGTGGATTGAGCGCCTGGAGCAGGAGTACCACAGCATCGCCTCGCTTCCGGCGGACGCGCGCCTCAAAATAAAGCGCCCGGTGAAGGTGCAGCCTATCGCCCGCGTCTGGTATTCCGGCCAGCAAAAACAGGTTCAGCATGCCTGCCCTACGCCGCTGATTGCGCTCTATGATGCCGATCGGGGGGCCATCGTGCCGGATATTGGTGAGTTGCTGAATTACGATGCTGAAAATGTCCAGCACCGTTACCGACCTCAGGCGCAGCCGCTGCAGCTGATTATTCCGCGGCTGCACCTGTACGTGGCGGGATGACTATTTCAGGCTGCCGACCATCGCCTCAGGGCGCACCCAGGCATCGAAATCCTCCTCCGTGAGATAGCCCAGCGCCAGGGCGGAGGCTTTCAGCGTCAGCCCCTCTTTATGCGCTTTTTTCGCGATCTCGGCGGCTTTGTCGTAGCCGATATGGGTATTCAGCGCCGTCACCAGCATCAGGGATTCATTGAGCAGCTGGCTGATACGCTCGCGATTCGGCTCAATCCCTACCGCACAGTGCTCGTTAAAGCTCTCCATCCCGTCCGCCAGCAGACGAATCGATTGCAGAACGTTGTGGATCACCATCGGACGATAGACGTTCAGTTCGAAGTTGCCGGACGCACCGCCCAGGTTGACGGCCACGTCGTTGCCCAACACCTGACAGCAGAGCATGGTCATGGCTTCGCACTGGGTCGGGTTCACTTTACCCGGCATGATGGAGCTGCCCGGCTCGTTTTCCGGAATACTGATTTCACCGATGCCGCAGCGCGGACCCGAGGCCAGCCAGCGCACGTCGTTGGCGATTTTCATCAGCGAGGCCGCCAGCCCTTTCAGCGCACCGTGGGTGTGGACCAGCGCATCGCAGGTCGCCAGCGCTTCGAACTTGTTGGGCGCCGTGACGAACGGCTGACCGGTGATGTTTGCCAATTCCTCCGCCACGCGCACCGCGTATTCAGGATGGGTATTTAACCCGGTCCCGACCGCCGTTCCGCCGAGCGCCAGCTCCGCCAGGTGCGGCAGGCTGTACTCAATATGCTTCAGGTTATGTTCCAGCATCGCCACCCAGCCGGAAATCTCCTGGCCGAGCGTCAGCGGCGTGGCGTCCTGCAGGTGCGTACGGCCAATTTTGACGATGTCGCGGAAGGCCCGCGCTTTCTCGTTGAGCGTGGATTTCAGGACGTTGAGCTGCGGGATAAGCTGTTCGCGTATAGCGATGACCGCCGCCACGTGCATCGCCGTCGGAAAGACGTCGTTAGAACTCTGGCTTTTGTTGACGTCATCGTTCGGATGGACCTTACGCTCCATGCCGCGCACGCCGCCCAGCAGTTCGCTGGCCCGGTTCGCCAGCACTTCGTTCATGTTCATGTTGCTCTGGGTGCCGGAACCGGTCTGCCAGATGGCGAGGGGGAATTCGTCGGGATGCTTACCCGCCAGCACTTCGTCGGCGGCGTTGATGATGGCGGTCGCTTTGTCTGCCGTCAGCAGGCCTAAATCCTGGTTCACTTTCGCGGCGGCGCGTTTGGTGAGCGCCAGCGCCTGAATCAGCGAGACGGGCATTTTTTCGGTCGAAATACGGAAGTGCTCCAGCGAACGCTGGGTTTGCGCGCCCCATAGCTTATCGGCCGGGACGTCGATGGCGCCCATAGAATCTTTCTCATGGCGTACCGTGGTCATTACTTTCTCCTTGATAACAAAAGAGGGATTGCTCACATGCTTAAGGGATAAGTATTGATGACTTCTGAGAAACGATATGGCGCTTTGTGCGCTCTTTTTGATGTCGGGTGGCGCTAACGCTTACCCGACCTACCAGACTCGTAGGCCGGGTAAGGCGCAGCCGCCACCCGGCAATTTACAGAATTACTTCACGCACGCCGAACACTGGGACGACTGGATCTGCTTGAAGAAGTCGTTGCCTTTGTCATCCACCAGGATAAACGCCGGGAAGTCTTCCACTTCAATTTTCCAGATCGCTTCCATACCCAGTTCCGGGTACTCAACGCACTCCAGGCTCTTAATGCTGCCCTGCGCCAGAACCGCAGCCGGGCCTCCGATGCTGCCCAGGTAGAAGCCGCCGTGCTTGTGGCAGGCGTCCGTCACCTGCTGGCTGCGGTTGCCTTTCGCCAGCATGATCATGCTGCCGCCGTTAGCCTGCAGCTGGTCAACGTACGAGTCCATACGGCCCGCCGTGGTTGGACCTAACGAGCCGGACGCGTAACCTTCAGGCGTTTTCGCCGGACCGGCGTAGTAGATCGGGTGATCTTTAATGTACTGCGGCAGCCCTTCGCCGTTGTCCAGACGCTCTTTCAGCTTCGCGTGCGCGATGTCGCGACCCACGATGATCGTGCCGTTCAGCGAGAGACGGGTCGAGACCGGATACTGCGAAAGCTGCGCCAGAATCTCTTTCATCGGACGGTTCAGATCGACGCGAACCGCTTCAGCCTCACCCGCTTTGCGCAGCTCTTCCGGGATGTATTTGCCCGGGTTGTTTTCCAGTTTTTCGATCCACACGCCTTCGCGGTTGATCTTCGCCTTGATGTTGCGATCCGCAGAGCAGGACACGCCCATCCCGACCGGACAGGAGGCACCGTGACGCGGCAGACGGATCACGCGCACGTCGTGGGCAAAGTATTTGCCGCCAAACTGCGCGCCGAGGCCCAGATTTCGGGCTTCTTCCAGCAGTTCCTGCTCAAGCTGCACGTCGCGGAACGCCTGGCCATGCTCGTTACCTTCGGTAGGCAGGCCGTCGTAGTATTTGGTTGAGGCCAGCTTGACGGTTTTCAGCGTACTTTCCGCCGACGTACCGCCAATCACAAACGCGATATGGTACGGCGGGCACGCCGCGGTGCCGAGGGTGCGCATCTTTTCAACCAGGTAGTTCTTCAGCTTGCCCGGGGTGAGCAGCGCCTTGGTTTCCTGGTAGAGATAGGTTTTGTTAGCTGAACCGCCGCCTTTGGCGATGCAGAGGAATTTGTACTCGTCACCGTCGACGCTGTAGAGATCGATCTGTGCTGGCAGGTTGGTGCCGGTGTTGACCTCTTTATACATATCCAGCGCCGCGTTTTGCGAATAGCGCAGGTTATCTTCGGTGTACGTGTTGTAGACGCCGTGCGCCAGGGCCGCTTCGTCACCGCCGCCGGTCCAGACGCGCTGGCCTTTTTTACCGACGATAATCGCCGTGCCGGTGTCCTGACAGGTAGGCAGAACACCTTTCGCCGCGATGTCTGAGTTACGCAGGAACTGCAGGGCAACGTATTTATCGTTTTCGCTGGCCTGCGGGTCGCTCAGGATATCGGCAACCTGCTGCTGGTGCGCAGGACGCAGCATAAACGAGGCGTCGTGGAAAGCGTGCTGCGCCAGCAGCGTTAGCGCCTGAGGATCGACCTTGAGGATCTCTTGTCCTTCAAACTCAGAGACGGAGACGTGATCGCGGGTTAACAGGTAATACTCGGTCCGATCCTTACTGAGGGGGAAAGGATCCTGATAATGGAAGGGTTTATTCGACATTGGTCTCTCACTTACTGCTTCGGTCTGTTTATTCAGGGCAGATGTTCCGCTGCCCGGCTTAAAAGCGAGTCAGCTTATCCTACACAATTTTTTAACAAAAACTGAGACTAGTACGACTTTTTACATCCACAGGTTACTTCCATGAGGTTTATTGCTTTAATACCCGGAGTTAATTCCACAATTGAATCAGGGCTTGATAATGCAAAAACTCATTAACTCAGTGCAAAACTACGCCTGGGGAAGTAAAACTGCGTTAACGGATCTCTACGGTATCGCGAACCCGAACAACCTGCCGATGGCAGAACTATGGATGGGGGCGCACCCGAAGAGCAGCTCAAAAATTGAAGACGCCAGCGGCCAGGTACGCAGCCTGCGTGACGTGATTGATGCCGATAAAGCCGCGCTGCTGGGCGACAAGGTGGCTCAGCGCTTCGGCGAACTGCCGTTCCTGTTCAAGGTGCTGTGCGCCGACCAGCCGCTCTCCATCCAGGTTCACCCGAACAAGAAAGCCTCTGAAATCGGCTTTGCGAAAGAGAACGCGGCGGGTATTCCGTTGGACGCCGCCGAGCGTAACTACAAAGATCCTAACCACAAGCCGGAGCTGGTCTTGGCGCTGACCCCGTTCCTGGCGATGAACGCGTTCCGCGAGTTTTCAGAGATCGTTTCCCTGCTGCAACCGGTCGCGGGTGCCCACAAGGCTATCGCCCACTTCCTTGAAAACCCGAACGCAGACGCGCTCAGCCAGCTGTTTGCCAGCCTGCTGAATATGCAGGGTGAAGAGAAATCTCACGCGCTGGCGGTACTGAAAGCGGCTCTGGGCAGCCAGCAGGGTGAACCGTGGGAGACTATCCGTCTGATCTCCGAATTCTACCCGGACGACAGCGGCCTGTTCTCCCCTCTGCTGCTGAACGTGGTGAAGCTGAACCCGGGCGAAGCGATGTTCCTGTTCGCTGAAACCCCGCACGCCTACCTTCAGGGCGTGGCGCTGGAGGTGATGGCCAACTCCGATAACGTGCTTCGCGCGGGCCTGACGCCGAAATACATCGATATTCCTGAGCTGGTTGCCAACGTGAAGTTCGTGGCGAAACCTGCCGCGGAGCTGCTGACTCAGCCGGTGAAAAACGGCGCAGAGCTGGACTTCCCGATTCCGGTTGAAGATTTTGCTTTCTCCCTGCACGACCTGAGCCAGGCCGAAACCGCCATCGCGCAGGAAAGCGCGGCGATTCTGTTCTGCGCCGAGGGCGAAGCGACGCTGCGCAAAGGCGAACAGCGTCTGGTGCTTAAGCCCGGTGAGTCAGCATTCGTTGCAGCCAATGAATCACCGGTCAGCGTAAGCGGCACCGGTCGTCTGGCGCGCGTTTTCAATAAGCTTTAAGCACTTACTGAATTTTTTAACAACTCTTGCTAAGCTAGTTGCAGGCTTAATATCTCCAGGCGGTTTTTACCGCCTGGTTTCATTTTAGGGATAGTCGCAATGAAAAAATCGGTCGTAGCGGTTGGAGTGATTGTAGCGTTAGGCGTGGTCTGGACGGGTGCCTCCTGGTTTACCGGGAAACAGCTGGAAGGCCGTCTGGCTGAGATGGTGGCGCAGGCTAACGGAGAGATTAAGCGCAGCGCGCCGGAGGCGGGCCTTGAGCTGAGCTACCAGAATTATCATCGCGGCGTGTTTACCAGCCGTATGCAGCTGGTGGTGAAGCCGGTTGCCGGTACTGAAAACGGCTGGCTGAAACCGGGCCAGAGCGTGGTGCTGGATGAGGTGGTGAGCCACGGTCCTCTGCCGCTGGCGCAGCTGAAGTCCTTTAACCTGCTCCCTTCGATGGCGTCCGTTCATACCGTGCTGGTGAATAACGACGTCACCAAACCGCTGTTTGACCTGGCGAAGAATGAATCGCCTTTCGACATTAATACCCGAATTAGCTATGCCGGTGACACGAGTTCCAATATTGCCCTGAAAGCGCTGAACTACGAGAAAGAGAATGAGAAAGTCGCCTTCAGCGGCGGTCAATTCAAACTTGACGCTGACCGCGACGGAAACGTGTTCTCCCTGACGGGTGAAGCGGAAAGCGGTCTGGTCAATGCCGTGAACGAATATAACCAAAAGGTTCAGCTCACCTTCAACAACCTGAAAGCCGACGGCAACAGCCGAATGACCGATTTCCAGGAGCGTATCGGCGATCAGAAACTCTCTCTCGACAAGGTGGCCATTGCGGTTGAAGGAAAAGAGATGGCCGTGCTGGAAGGCATGGACGTCAACGGCAAATCTGACGTTTCCAAAGACGGTAAAAGCATCAACACGCAGCTGGATTACACGCTGAAGAGCCTGAAGGTGCAGAATCAGGATCTGGGCACCGGCAAGCTGTCGCTGAAGATCGGCAATATCGACGGCCAGGCGTGGCACGAGTTTAGCCAGAAATACAGCAAAGAGAGCCAGGCGCTGCTGACCGATGCCGCACTCCAGCAGAACCCTGAGGTGTATCAGCAGCAGGCGATGGCGGTACTGTTCAACAACCTGCCTGTCCTGCTGAAAGGCGAGCCGGTGATCACCGTTGCGCCGCTGAGCTGGAAAAACAGCAAAGGCGAAACCAGCTTTAACCTGTCGCTGTTCCTTAAAGATCCGGCAACCGCAACGGGTGCACCGCAGACGCTGGCGCAGGAAGTGGATCGCAGCGTGAAGTCGCTCGACAGCAAGCTGACCATCCCGATGGATATGGCGACCGAGTTTATGACCCAGATTGCGAAGCTGGAAGGCTACGGCGATGAAGACGCCGGCAAGCTGGCGAACCAGCAGGTGAAAGGTCTGGCGGCCATGGGCCAGATGTTCCGCATCACCAAAGTGGAAAACAACACGATCTCCACCAGCCTGCAGTACGCCAACGGCCAGGTAACGCTCAACGGCGACAAGATGCCGCTGGAAGACTTCGTCGGCATGTTTGGTATGCCGACGCTGGGGATGCCGGAACCGGCAGCACCGGCAGCACCGGCAGCACCGGCAGCACCGGCAGCACCGGCAGCACCGGCAGCACCGGCAGCACC
>NZ_QFXN01000043.1:0-19240 GCF_003144775.1 Enterobacter sp. CGMCC 5087
CACCGATTCCCGGCGTCAGCGTGAGCCCACCGTTGGTGTAGCGGTACAACCAGGCCAGATCCCAGATAAAACCGTTGCTGTTGTCCAGCGTGTCACCCGCCAGGGCCGTACGCAGGAAGCCATACTCGGTGTTATGTACATACGAGAGCCCGGCCATCATGGTGCTTTTACGCTTGTCGAGCTGGCGAAGCGCATGGCTGTCGCTGTCACCCGGCTTGAAGTGCGTTGGGTCGTAGTAGGCCATGATGGAGAGCTTATCGGCCTTATCGTTCCAGAGATAGTAGCCGCCGCCGAGCCCGCGGAACCAGACGTTGTCGCCTTCATAGGTGATAACGGGAACAGGATAAACATCACGGTCATACTGTTTATACGGGCTGTTAATGACGCCAACACCCGCGCCAACCGTCCACTGACTTTCCGCCTGTGCGGTGCTTACTGCGGTCGCGGCAAGGATGCCTAATGCCAGAAGTTTGAGTTTGGTCACAATCCATTCTTTCCTGTAGTCAAATAATCAGCGGGTGAAGTGTAACCGCCATTCCCGTACATCCCAAAATTTTTTGCCTGCTAATCAGTCTGATTAACCCGTTATTTTTAACTTTTCAGATGACAACCCGCTTTCATTTATATGACCGCTGAATGAAAAACGTGCATTTGTCTTATAGCGACAGTGGAAATTTTTGGATGAGTTATTGATATGTCATTGAAAGTAGATTTTCTGGGCATGCAAGTTTTGCAAATGCCATCTACGCTTTAATTTAAGAAGAGTTTTCCTGAACACCCTGCGGTTCTTAGCGTCTGACCTGGCACACAGGTTGCTGCTCTGGCAGTGAGGTGCGAGAGATTCTCTTCCGGGAGCCTCCACTACTCATACGAACGGCTCTTATCCTGTGCTAAAAAACGAAAGGACGGCATGCCATGAATATATTCGATCACTATCGCCAGCGCTATGAAGCTGCCAAGGACGAAGAGTTCACACTGCAGGAGTTTCTTACCATCTGTCGGCAAGATCGCAGTGCCTATGCCAATGCGGCAGAACGGCTATTGATGGCTATTGGTGAGCCAAACATGGTTGACACTGCCCTGGAGCCTCGGCTTTCCCGTCTCTTTTCGAATCGGGTGGTCGCCCGATACCCGGCGTTTGAAGAGTTCTATGGTATGGAAGATGCCATCGAACAGATTGTCTCCTATCTGAAGCATGCCGCTCAGGGTCTGGAAGAGAAGAAACAGATCCTCTATTTACTCGGCCCGGTGGGTGGCGGTAAGTCCTCGCTGGCTGAACGCCTGAAGTCGCTGATGCAGCGCGTCCCTATCTATGTGCTGAGCGCCAACGGTGAACGCAGCCCGGTGAACGACCATCCGCTGTGCCTGTTCAATCCGCAGGAAGACGCGCAGATTCTGGATAAAGAGTATGGCATCCCGCGTCGCTACCTCGGGACCATCATGTCGCCGTGGGCGGCAAAACGCCTGCACGAGTTTGGTGGCGACATCACAAAATTCCGCGTGGTGAAGGTCTGGCCGTCTATCCTTGAGCAGATCGCCATCGCCAAAACAGAACCCGGTGATGAGAACAACCAGGATATCTCGGCTCTGGTAGGTAAAGTCGATATCCGCAAGCTGGAAAACTTCGCGCAAAACGATCCGGACGCCTACGGTTACTCAGGCGCGCTGTGCCGTGCTAACCAGGGGATTATGGAATTCGTCGAGATGTTTAAAGCACCGATTAAGGTGCTGCATCCACTGCTGACGGCTACCCAGGAAGGAAACTACAACGGGACGGAAGGTATCTCCGCCCTGCCGTTTAACGGGATTATTCTCGCCCACTCGAACGAATCTGAATGGGTGACCTTCCGTAATAACAAAAACAATGAGGCCTTCCTTGACCGCGTGTACATCGTCAAGGTGCCTTATTGCCTGCGGATCTCCGAAGAGATCAAAATTTACGAGAAACTGCTTAACCACAGCGAGCTGGTGCACGCCCCCTGCGCGCCCGGCACGCTGGAAACGCTGTCGCGCTTCTCCATCCTTTCGCGTCTGAAAGAGCCGGAAAACTCCAGCATCTACTCGAAAATGCGCGTCTATGACGGTGAAAGCCTGAAAGATACTGACCCGAAAGCGAAATCGTATCAGGAGTACCGCGATTACGCTGGCGTCGACGAGGGGATGAACGGTCTGTCCACGCGTTTCGCGTTTAAGATCCTCTCCCGCGTCTTTAACTTCGACCATGCGGAAGTGGCGGCCAACCCGGTTCATCTGTTCTACGTGCTGGAGCAGCAAATCGAACGCGAGCAGTTCCCGCAGGAGCAGGCTGAACGCTACCTTGAGTTCCTCAAAGGTTACCTGATCCCGAAATACGCCGAGTTCATTGGCAAAGAGATCCAGACGGCCTACCTGGAATCCTATTCAGAATACGGGCAGAACATTTTCGACCGTTACGTCACCTATGCTGACTTCTGGATCCAGGATCAGGAGTACCGCGACCCGGATACCGGCCAGCTGTTTGACCGTGAATCCCTGAACGCGGAGCTGGAAAAAATCGAGAAGCCTGCCGGGATCAGCAATCCGAAAGACTTCCGTAACGAGATTGTGAACTTCGTCCTGCGCGCCAGAGCGCATAACAACGGGCGCAATCCGAACTGGACCAGCTACGAGAAACTGCGCACGGTCATTGAGAAGAAAATGTTCTCCAATACCGAAGAGCTGCTGCCGGTGATCTCGTTTAACGCCAAAACCTCAACCGATGAGCAGAAAAAGCACGACGACTTTGTCGACCGTATGATGGAAAAAGGCTACACCCGCAAGCAGGTCCGCCTGCTCTGCGAATGGTATCTGCGCGTGCGTAAATCGTCTTAAAAACAAGTGCCCGGTGGCGGTTACGCTGACCGGGCCTACAAAATGCAAGTTGGCAAATGCAGTACGGGGGGTATATGACCTGGTTTATTGACCGGCGTCTTAACGGCAAAAACAAGAGCACGGTGAACCGCCAGCGCTTCTTGCGTCGTTATAAAGCGCAAATTAAACAGTCTATCTCCGAGGCCATCAACAAACGCTCGGTGACCGACGTCGACAGCGGCGAGTCTGTCTCCATCCCCACCGATGACATCAGCGAACCGATGTTTCATCAGGGGCGAGGCGGCCTGCGCCATCGCGTACACCCAGGTAATGACCACTTCGTTCAGAACGACAGAATTGAGCGTCCTCAGGGCGGCGGCGGTGGTTCAGGAAGCGGTCAGGGACAGGCCAACCAGGACGGTGAAGGTCAGGACGAATTTGTCTTCCAGATTTCGAAAGACGAATATCTCGACCTGCTGTTTGAAGACCTGGCGCTGCCGAATCTAAAAAAGAATCAGCATCGTCAGCTTAATGAATATAAAACCCATCGCGCGGGCTATACCGCCAACGGCGTGCCCGCCAATATCAGCGTCGTGCGTTCGTTGCAGAATTCGCTGGCGCGACGAACGGCCATGACGGCGGGCAAACGGCGCGAACTGCGCGAGTTGGAGAGCAGCCTGAAGGTCGTGGAGAACACGGAACCGGCGCAACTGCTGGAAGAGGAGCGCCTGCGTAAAGAGATTGCGGAACTAAGAGCGAAGATCGAACGGGTACCGTTTATCGACACCTTCGACCTGCGCTACAAGAATTACGAAAAACGCCCCGAGCCCTCCAGCCAGGCGGTGATGTTCTGTCTGATGGACGTGTCCGGCTCGATGGACCAGGCCACGAAGGATATGGCGAAACGTTTTTATATTCTGCTCTACCTGTTCCTGAGCAGAACCTATAAGAACGTGGAGGTGGTTTATATTCGTCACCACACTCAGGCGAAAGAAGTAGATGAACATGAGTTCTTCTACTCGCAGGAGACCGGCGGGACCATCGTATCAAGCGCTCTGAAGCTGATGGATGAAGTGGTCAAAGAGCGTTACGACCCGGCGCAGTGGAACATTTATGCCGCGCAGGCGTCCGATGGCGACAACTGGGCCGATGACTCACCGCTGTGTCACGAGATTCTGGCGAAGAAAATTCTGCCGGTGGTTCGTTACTACAGCTATATAGAAATTACCCGTCGCGCGCACCAGACCCTGTGGCGGGAGTATGAACATCTGCAGGCAATGTTCGATAATTTTGCCATGCAGCATATCCGTGACCAGGATGATATTTATCCGGTGTTCAGGGAGCTGTTCCACAAGCAATCTGCTACCAGCAACGCATAATCCAACAGCCAGCGAACGCGCTGGCTGTTTTCTTTCGACCTCGTTTATCCCGTGCTAATGTAGAACCCTGCATACAGGATTATCACCGGGAAATCGTTATGACTGACGACGTTATTGGGGCAGGAACCCACCAGCAGCTGATTACCTTACTCACCGAGCAGGGCGCGCGGTTTCGCGTCATGGAGCATGCGGCGGTCGGGAAATGTGAAGCGGTAAGTGAAATTCGCGGGACCGATCTGCGGCAAGGCGCAAAGGCCCTGGTCTGCAAGGTGAAGGGAAACGGCGTAAAAAAACACGTTCTGGCGATCCTCGCCGCCGATCTGCAGGCCGACCTGAGCCAGCTTGCCCGCCATTTTGGCGGGCTGAAGGCCTCCCTCGCCAGCCCGGCTGAGGTCGATACCCTGACCGCCTGCGTTTTCGGCGCGATCCCGCCCTTTAGCTTCCATCCTGATTTGGCGCTGGTTGCCGACCCGCTGCTGTTCGAGCGCTTTGACGAAATCGCCTTTAACGCCGGTTTACTGGAGAAATCCGTGATAATGGATACCCAGGATTACCTGCGCATCGCCCGTCCTGAGCTGGTGACCTTCCACAAAGCGTAACCGCTATGGCTGGCGACCCTGTCACCCTTTTCTTTCCAGAAACAGCACGGAGGCGACGAGAATAACGGCAATAGCGAAAAACGATGAGGAGATAATCAGCGTTTCAACAAACATGTGATCGTTCATGATGGCGACCCCTTTTGCGATATCTGCCTCCGTTTTAATCCGCGTAAATGACAACGTTATGACAACAATAAAATCTTTTTAAAACTACCCTGCGTCGCGTTTGCGCGTACTGTAAGCAGGTTAATTATTTTGGCAAGGATTCCCTATGTTTGACCCTACTCTTCTCATTCTTATGGCACTCGCCGCGCTCGGCTTTGTCAGCCATAACACCACCGTCGCCATCTCGATTCTGGTGCTGATTATTGTTCGCGTGACCCCGTTAAATAGCTTTTTCCCGTGGATAGAAAAACAAGGCCTCACCATCGGGATCATCATCTTAACCATCGGGGTAATGGCGCCCATCGCCAGCGGCACGCTTCCCGCCTCAACGCTGCTGCATTCGTTTGTAAACTGGAAATCGCTGGTGGCGATCGCGGTGGGAATTTTTGTGTCATGGCTGGGCGGACGCGGCGTTACGCTGATGAGTAGCCAGCCCTCGCTGGTGGCGGGTCTGTTGGTGGGCACCGTGCTGGGCGTGGCGCTCTTTCGCGGCGTGCCGGTCGGCCCGCTGATTGCGGCGGGCCTGGTCTCTCTGTTTATTGGGAAGTCGTAGTCAGGCTGGCCATATAACGCGCCGGCGTCTGGCCGAGTCCCTTCCTGAACATGGTGATAAACGCGGTGGTAGAGTCATAGCCGAGTGACTGTGCCACCTGCTGTACCGATTTCCCACCAATCAAATGCTGTAAGGCCACAATCAGCTGCAGCTGGTGGCGCCAGCGGCGAAAGCTTAAACCGGTCTCTTTCACCACCAGCCGCGCCAGGTTGCGTTCGCTCATGGCAAAGTGGCTCGCCCACTGCGTCAGCGTCTGCCAGGCGGCGGGCTCTTCCGCCATTTTCTCGCTCATCAGCCGAATTTTAGGATGGGGCGAGACGGGCAGCTGCAGATGCTCCTGACGCTGGAGCGGCAGCTCGTCAAACAGAACGTCCACCAGGCGCGACGTGGTCGCAAGAGAGAGCTGTTCACGCGATTTTTCCGCCAGGGATAAAATCAGTTCCCGCACCAGAGGGGAGATTTTCAGGGTGCAGCAGCGGTCGGGCAAGCTTGCCGCCCCCGGCTCAATGAACAAAAAGCAAAGCTGCGCCCCCGGGGTAGCCCTGTTGCTGTGCGGCATTTGCCCGGGGATCCAGACGGCGTACTGGGGCGGAACCATCAGCATGGCATTTTCCACTTCGCAGGTGATCGCGCCGCCGAGGGCGAGAATCAGCTGCCCCTTACGGTGATGATGTCGGGGAATATACTGTTCCTCCGCCACCACGCGGATGCGAAATGCGACGGCCGCATCGTGCTGGCTATCGGGATCATAGCCGTCCAGTCCCAGACCAATCATCAGTTTGTCCGATTTTAGCGATAAACTGTCATTTTAGCCTGATTTCAACCGCCGGGAAAATCGGTATTGTGTGCGCTCGCTTGAACGTATGAGAACATAATGACTACTGCTATTCGCACCTCAGGAAAACACGGCGCGCTGTTGATTGCAGGCATCCTGATGATTGCCACTACGCTTCGCGTCACCTTTACCGGCGCAGCCCCGCTGCTCGACACTATTCGTCTTGATTATGGCTTAAGCACGGCGCAAACCGGTCTGCTGACTACCCTGCCCCTGCTGGCTTTCGCCCTTGTCTCACCGCTCGCCGCAGGCGTTGCCCGACGTATCGGCATGGAGCGCAGCCTGTTTGTCGCCCTGCTGCTGATTTGCGCCGGAATTGCACTTCGCTCGCTACCTTCCGCCGCGCTGCTTTTCATCGGAACGGCGGTCATCGGCTGCGGGATTGCGCTCGGTAACGTGCTGTTACCCGGATTAATTAAGCGTGACTTCCCGGGCCAGGTAGCCCGACTCACCGGGGCCTATTCCCTGACGATGGGCGTCTCGGCGGCGTTTGGCTCAGCGATGATTGTTCCCCTGGCGCAGGGTAGCGCGGGCTGGCATGGCGCGCTGCTGATGCTGATGGCGTTTCCGCTGGTCGCGCTGCTGCTATGGCTGCCGCAGTGGCGTCAGAAACACGTTGCGACGGTAACGGGCGCTGGCGCGCTGCATAATCGCGCCATCTGGCGCTCGGCCCTCGCCTGGCAGGTGACGCTCTTTTTGGGGATTAACTCGCTGATTTACTACGTCATCATCGGCTGGCTGCCGGCGATATTGCTCAGCCACGGCTACAGCGAAGCGCAGGCCGGCTCGGTGCACGGGCTGTTGCAGCTGGCCACGGCCGTGCCGGGGCTTGCCGTTCCTCTGGTACTCCACCGTCTGAAAGATCAGCGGGGGATCGCAGGTGCGGTGGCGCTGATGTGCGCGGTAAGCGCGGCGGGGCTATGGTTTATGCCTGACATGGCGGTGATGTGGACGCTGGTGTTTGGCTTTGGCTCCGGAGCAACGATGATCCTCGGCCTGACGTTCATCGGCCTGCGCGCCAGCTCTGCGCACCAGGCTGCGGCGCTGTCCGGCATGGCGCAGTCGATTGGCTATCTGCTCGCCGCCTGCGGCCCTCCGCTGATGGGGAAAATTCACGATAGCGCGGGAGACTGGCAAATCCCGCTTCTGGGCTGCGCCCTGGCCGCCGTGATAATGGCGCTCTGCGGCGTGCTTGCCGGGCGAGACCGGGAGATCGCGCCCCGTTAAACAGTGTGGCAGACCATCTGGTCTGCCTTTTCCTACCCGCGCGCCGCGCGCAGCATCGCCTGCACCAGCACGACCGGACGGCCTTCCAGCGCTGCACGCTCATGCTGGAATAAGGTGATCACGAAGAACGGGTGCGTAACCAGTTCTGCGGCGCGAATTTCCCCCTGTTCGTCCCAGCCCGTAACGTGCATATCACCGCTTTCCAGCGCCTGGGAAAACGCCGGCGACACGCCATAGTTACAGTGATAGCCCTCTTCAATTTCCGGCTTGCCGTACGCTTTCGCGATCAGCGTATTTTGGCGCAGCTCAATGGCATCGGTTTTTTCCACCAGCGAACAGGCCAGCGGCGCAATCACCATGGTGCCTTCGGTATCCGTCTCGGCATGTGCCGCATCGGCCCAGCCCAACACATTGCGGGCATACTCAATCAGCGCGTGCTGGAATCCGCCGCAGGTGCCAAGGAATGGAATGCCGTTTTCACGCGCATAGCGCGCGGCGATAAAAGCCGCCTCGGTGTTTTTATAGGGGCTGGCAGGAACCAGCCAGATGGCATCGTAGCCCACCAGATCTTCAGGACTTGTCAGCTCCGTGGTGGCAAGCCAGTCGTAATCGGCGGTGAGGTCAAGGACTGCGGCGGCGTCGTCAATGGCTAGCGGGATCGCCTGATGCGCAATAACACTGGGATTGTAATCGCCAACCAGCGCAATGCGCAGCGTCGTTTTAACCGGGAGGTGTTCCATGAAAGGTTCCTTATGCCAGAGTATTATCAGATAACATAAGGAACCTCAGACTACCGATCTTCTGCAATTATCACAATACCTTAAATTGGGAGGGTGGAATTATGATTCAATGCAAACGCGTATACGAGCAGGCTGGCCCGGACGACGGCTATCGGGTGCTGGTGGACAAACTGTGGCCGCGCGGGGTTAAAAAGACGGACCTCGCGTATGATGAATGGTGTAAAGCGCTCACGCCCTCGAATGAATTACGCAAGGCCTTTCATAGCGAAACCATTGATTTCGCCACCTTCAGTAAGGCCTATAGGGAAGAGCTGGCGCAGCATGCTGACGAGGGAATGCGTCTTGCGACGCTGGCGAACAGGCAAACCGTCACCCTGCTCTACGCTGCCAAAGACACGAAGCAAAATCACGCCCTGGTATTAGCCGACTGGCTGCGCCATCTCTGATCAGCCGATCGCCAGCTCGTCAAGCATTTGCGGCGCTTCATCGGGGGTGAGCGGCATCAGATGTTCGGCGCGGACAAAGGCAAAGCCGTGCTGATTGTCAAAGGCATAAACATCGCCAGTCACCAGCCAAAGCGCGCGATCGGCGGTAGCGGGTAATTGCGTCATCACGCCGTTGACCGGGTTAACGAAACGCAGGCCGGGCTGACACAGGCCAAACAGCTCAACAGATTTACCAATATTTCGACGGCCTGACGCCGTGCGGGCACCCACGATCATCGCCATGCTGCCCGGTTTAAGCTGAAACATACTTCTCTCACGGTAACGGTAGCCAGGGTCTGGCTAAGAATAATCCTAAAGAGAAGTGTATCGCAGGCAATATACGTCTGTCACCTGGTGGGTTGCGGACGATCGCGACGATAAAGCGTCCATTCATCGATCACTTCGCCACCCGGTAATTTGCACTCGGTTCGAACGCCCTGCGGGCTTTGAACCGGGATCTGTTCCCCGCCTTTCTCCAGGCAGTACACGGAGGCCGGGTTCGCCATACCGATAGCGTGAGGCGGTGTCGGCGCATCGGGTGGCGTAGTTTTTGCGGTGCAGGCGGCAAGGGGAAGCGCCAGCGCCAGAAGCAGAAATCTCATCTCATTGATCCTTGTGACGTCATGACAGTCTAAGGGTAACGGGCCATCGCCCCTTTCTCCATGATTTCTCCATTTTAACTGCACTTTTCAGCACTATAGTGTGGCATGTTCTCGATATGACCAGAGAACATCATTCCGTAATCAAGATGTCTTTGCCCCGGTCTCAACAACGGGGCCTTTTTTCTATCCTGCGGCCCCCTCCCTGCATATATTAAATTTTTTATATTCATGTTTTACTATGCCTGAAGTCTAAAAACTCAGCATAACATGCAGATGCAGACGTCTTCTGCCTGGGAGTCATTCTACGTCATGTCGGATATTATCCTTGCCCGTGTTTCAGAAACCCTCGCCACTGAACAATCCCTTGAAGGTCTCGTTCGTCAGCTGCTGGAGATGCTGGAGATCGTGACTGACATGGAGTCGACTTACCTCACCAAGGTAGATATCGAAGCCCGACTGCAGCATATCCTCTACGCCCGCAACAGCAAGCAGATGACAATCCCTGAGGGGCTGAGCGTCCCGTGGGATGAAACACTGTGTAAGCGCGCGCTCGATAGCGACACCGTATTCAGCAACGACGTTCCCGAACGCTGGCCGGAGTGCGAGGCGGCGAAAGCGCTCGGCATTACGACCTATATGAGTATTCCTGTCCATCTTGCGGATGGTTCACTTTACGGAACGCTCTGCGCCACCAGCACGGCCAGAAAGCCGCTGAGCGAGCGCGGTGAACAGGTTCTGAAGTTATTCGCCGGGCTGATTGCCCAGTCCATTCAGAAAGAGTCGCTGGTAACCCAGCTTCGCGAAGCCAATGCGGCCCTCATCGCGCACTCTTACACGGATGCCCTTACCGGTTTACCTAACCGTCGCGCCATTTTTGAAGATCTGACCACGCTGTTTTCCCTGGCGCGGCACCTTAAGCGTAACACCGTCATCGCGTTCATCGATCTGGATGATTTCAAGCTGATTAACGATCGCTACGGCCACGAGGCTGGCGACCAGTTCCTGATTGAAGTGGGCAAGCGTCTGACGGAAGAAAAACAGCAGGACGATATTATCGGTCGTCTGGGCGGGGATGAATTTCTGGTCGCGTCATTGAGTACATCCCACAGCGAAGGAGATAACGCGCAGGTCACGCTGCTCAAAACGCGCCTCAGCGCCTGTATTGCCGGTGAATACTGGCTGGGTAGCGTCAACCTCATATACCCCGGAGCCAGCGTCGGCGTTATCGAAGTGGACCCTCGGGTAACCGATCCGGACAGCGCATTACGCGACGCGGATGTCGCGATGTATCAGGATAAGAAAGGAAAAAGCAAAACACGCTTTCTCACTATGGATTAACCCCGTACACTCTACGGCGTTATAGAAACCGAAACAGGTGATGATATGAGAATAGGGATCCTCTTCCCGGTCGTTATTTTTATAACGGCGGTGATTTTTTTAGCATGGTTTTTTGTCGGTGGTTACGCGGCGCCTGGGGCATAAATGAGAAAAACGACCCTCATTATGCTGATCGTAGCCATCGCGGCGTTTGCCGGCACCCAGCTTGGCTGGTGGTAAACCCGCCACGTAAAAAAGGCCGCCATCTGGCAGCCTTTTTTAACGCTTTTAAGCCTTAGCTTTTGATTTTTCTGTAGATAAACAGAACAACCAGCGCACCGATGACCGCGACGGCAAAGCTGCCGAAGTTAAAGCCATCGACTTTGCCAAAACCGAACAGCGTACTGATCCAGCCGCCGACTACCGCGCCGATAATACCCAGTATTACGGTGACGATAAAACCACCGCCATCTTTGCCCGGCATGATCCACTTCGCCAGAATACCCGCAATAAGCCCAAAGATAATCCAGGATAAAATTCCCATAACTTTCCTCTCTGTATGGTTTTTGTCATTAAATCAACGACACAAAAAAGAATAGCACAGGATTTCAGAAAGGAAGTTTGTGACAGGCATCACAATGAGAGAGTGCGCAATTATTCATCAACAAAAAGAGCGTGCCACATAAACTGTGGGGTTGCATCTTTTGTTGAGAAAGATTATCTTTCTCAACACCGAATAGTTGAGCGAAACACTCAGGTATTCAGTACGACATTGCTCACATTGCTTCCAGTATTTCTTGCCCACTCCTGAGTGGGCTTTTTTTTCTGCTCATACCCCAACAAATGCGTAACGGTTACGTCCCGCGCGTTTCGCCTGATAGAGCGCCTGGTCTGCGGCAATAATGATATTTTGCTGGCTGCCCGCTATGTCGACCGCACGCGCGGTGGAAATCCCGACGCTTACCGTCACCCGTCCGAAGGGGCTAAAAGCATGCGCGATTTGCAGGGAAAACACATTTCGAATAATCGTCTGCGCCAATCGGAGCGCATCCTGAATATCCGTATCCGGCAATATCAGCGCAAATTCCTCTCCGCCGTATCGCGCCACAATCTGATTATCACGTGTCAGACTCTCCCTGAGGCTGTTTCCGAGCATTGCCAGACACCGGTCCCCTTCCGGATGGCCGTAGTTATCGTTGTATTTTTTGAAGTAGTCCACGTCCACAATCAGTATCGAAATCGCTGCGTCATGTGCGGCACACGTCGCGATTTCCGAGAGGATTCTTTCATCAAAGATGCGACGATTGTACAGCCCGGTCAACGCATCCTCGGAAGCGATAATCTTCAGCGCCTTATTATCTCTGGTTTTTCTGGATAAGTCGGAATACAGGAAGTACGACGCGACGATAAGTATCGCAGTGAAAATGAAAATGAGTAGCGCCAGCTGAATAGCCTGCTTGCGCCACGGTGCGAGGGCTTCATCAATGCTGACGGCCACGGTGGTCACCAGCCCGTAGCGTCGGTTTTTTTCATAGGCGTAAATGCGTTCGATTTTATCAAACCGCGAAACGGAACTGGCTATTCCGGTATTTTGTACCTTTAGGTATTTCCTGAAGAGGGGTGAATCAGAAAAAATCGTGCCGACGTAGGTATTTTTAAAGGGGTGACGGACCAGCAGCACGCCGGATTGAGTCGTTAAGCCAATGACGCCCAGGTGACCAATATTAATCTGCCCGTAAAGCGCGAGAAAATTCTCGATACCCAGCGTCACCACCACGACACCGTTAAATGCCCCGGTGTGGGTTTCAAGGCGACGACTAATGGTAATGACCCATTTGCCATTGGTTCTGCTTACCACGGGCTCACCAATAAAAATCTGCTGATTTTTATTTTCCTTGTGATAGATAAAAAATGACCTGTCCGATCCTTTGCGTGGGCCTGTAAAAGTTTCGTGCAACGCGGTAAAGATATCGCCCTGAGCGTCGTAAACAACCACATTATTAATCTGGGTAAGAAGATTATCCTGATCATTTATCATCCGCTGAATATTGGTCGCCTGTTGCGGCGTCATGCCATAAATTTCGATTATGTCGGAAACGGTAGTAATTAACATTTCGCTTTGGCGCATGATCCCCTCGGTGTAGACATCAAGGGTATGGCTCAGGTTAGCAACGCTGGTATTAATTTGCTGAATTGACTGCTGTCTGGACGTGGCAATTTGGACGGCAAGCGACAGCGAGATGATCAATGAGACAATGATGACGGTAATGGTTGTTGTGTAAAAAGTATTTTTCACATGCACGAGCTTTTCCACCTTATCACGCCTGACATCCCTGGCTGACAACTCTTGTCACTGTAACAAAGCTCGGGATAAGAGGAAAATGAATTGCACTTAAGCATACAACAGAAGCTCGTCTTTATTTCGTTTTACAAACTAACGGTCTCCCTGGGTTTAGATAAAATGACTTTAATAAAATCGATATAGGAGACGGGCTTACCAAAATAATATCCCTGTAACAGGGTTATCTCATTACGGTTGAGATACTCCAGTTGCTCTTTTGTTTCTACGCCTTCAGCAACAATGCGTAAAGAGAGTTTTTTCGCCAGGTCAATGACGCAGTCCAGCAGGATCGTTGAGTCCTTTTCCTCTGAAACCCGGTTCACAAAGCTTTTATCAATTTTAATATAATCAATGGCCAGCGCATTAAGGCATGACAGCCCGGAATAACCCGTACCAAAATCATCCAGGGCAATAACAAAGCCGGCGTTATGCAGCATGTTAAGGTTTTCCACGAGGTGGGGATTATCGATCAGCGGTTCACGCTCGGTCACCTCGAGAACCAGTTTCACCTCTTTACCCTGAAACCCCTTCCCGAAGACGCGGCAGTCACCGATAAATGAAGGCGCATTAATATGTCTGGCGCTGATGTTTACCCCGATATGAAACCCGTCCGGTAGCTTAGGCAACAGCGGCTTAAGCTGGGTCACCACTTTTGCCATTAACCCTTTGGTCAGCGGTATAATCAACCCGCTACGTTCGGCAATCGGAATAAAGACATCCGGCGGGATAAAGCCTGACTTTGGATGCTTCCATCTTGCCAGGACCTCAACGCCATATAACCCGCCGGTATCGCCGTTCACGATCGGCTGGTAATATGGCACGATCTCCTCCTGCAAAATAGCCTTACGTAAGTCGTCTTCAAATGAGGTACTTTTCCCCTTGTATCGGCGGATCAAAATACCCACCGCCACCGATAGCGCAAGAATAAGCAGTATCAGGCTCCATCCCTGTTGCAAAAGCCGCGTCAGGCTGAAAAAGGCAGGAGGTTGCCAGGCGAGACTGAAGGGAAATTGCGTTGATGCCGTAAGCGCTCCCGCCCAGGAGGCCGCTTTCCAGCCCCTCACGGCACCGTTGCGAACAAGCATGCTTTCGCCGACAACCAGCCCCAGATCCATGCTGTTCGATGCGCTTGCAATGACGTCCTGCAAATGCGCGTCACTGATGCTGACGATGACGCGCCCTCCCGCGATGGGCATTTGAAAGACAAGCACCGGAATGCCGTTCACCAGTCGACTGCCCGGTAACAGCAGCAATTTTTCGGCAGGTAACGTCTCAGGATGAATAATCAACACGCCATTCCCGGGAAGGGAAGTACAGATGATTTTACCCTGCTGCTCAATCATGATGGCGCGCAGATGCGGTTTTAGCGCTGCCTCTGTCCCCAGCGCCAGCTGTCCGCTACTGGTACACCCTTCGGCCGCAACGCGCTTCGCCGTGCTGGCCGCACTGACTGCTTCAGCCAGAATGTTTTCTATTTTTTGGGTGCTGGCCGTGGCGGTATGACTATTACTCAGCTTCTCCATCTGCCATAGCTGCCAGTTAATAATCAAAATGCCGCTCAGAAAAAGAAACAGAGCGCTAAGAATAGGGATCATCACGTTGCGCACGATGTTTTCCTTAATAGAAAAATCAAGCATGGGTGTTCTGGTTGAAGAGCCTGTGCTAACCCGGTATTGCTTATAACAATGAAAATAGCTTAGCTGAGAATTGTCTTAAAAAACTGATACTTTCGTATGACTTCACCTGCCGTCATTTACTCACATGACGTGACTATCAGGCTTGTTCCTTGCCCTGGCTGTGTTAAGATTTGTGAAATCAGGGAGCGGACTGGATAACTGGAAAATGAAAAAGCTCATTGCCGTTGCTATCGTTTCGACGCTTCTGGTTTTCCTGTCTCTTTATGCGGTCAATGCTGTAATCATTGGTCAGCAGAAGAGCAAACAGCGTGAAATATCCCGTACCCTTTTACATTATTCAGAAGACGTATCCCAAAGCGTGGCGCTGGGTCTCAAAAGCATCACGACGCAGGGATGTGATAAAACCAGCCTCGATCGCTACAGACAAATTAAGCTTAATAATCTTTATTTTGCCGATATCGGCTTTATTGAGAAGGGGAAAATTGTCTGTACCGCTTTTTGGGGAAAACTCGCGACGCCCGTTGCACTTCCTGCAGAACTGCATAAAACGCCGAGGGGCTTTCTCCTGGCCCAGTTTTCGAGAAAAGACTTTTTCACGGGCAATGCGGCAATTTATAATAATATTATTATCTTCACCTCCCGCTATGCTTACGATAAATTCACACCGGTCACCGCAAGCTATTCGCTCAGTACTACCACCAAAGATTTCGGAAGAGTCTTTTTTTCGGCCGCCACGGAGCTAAATCAGCAGAGCTGGCTGCATTCGACGTTGTTTACCCTGACTCTGACACAGTGCAGCGCCTTCTGGGACCTGTGCGTCATCGTGAAGCATCACGACGCCGGGCTGGCCTCGTTACCTCCATTTATCTTTGCGCTTCTCGCGGTCATTCTCTGTTTTATCTGGACTGCGATAACGTTATTTATCTTCCGTATCTATGAAGACCGTTTTTCTCTGGAACGTACGCTGATAAAAGCCGTCATCACGAATACCATCAGCGTTAACTATCAGCCCATTATTCGCATTCACGATCAAAAAATCGTGGGCGTCGAAGTTCTGTCGAGATGGCGCGATCAAAAGCACGGGGACGTCTCTCCGGAGCTGTTTATCCCATTAATTAAGAAGATCGGTCTGTATAAAAAATATTACAGTAATATTATCGAAAAATCCCTTTCCGAAATTGCCCCTCTGGCGATAAAACACCAGCTGATAGTCTCAATAAACGTTGGGCACAAGGAAATTGAAGATGGACAGTTCATTACCATTTTGCGCCGTGCGTGTTTTGCCAACCACCTTCCCCTTTCCCTGATGAAGGTCGAACTCTCCGAAAAAGCCGTTTCCACGGCAGATATCCTCGAGGGATTCTGTCAGGAGCTGAAATCGCTCGGCGTTAAAATATCAATAGATGATTTTGGCGTGCAAAACTCGAATCTCGCCCGCCTGTCGCTGCTTGAATATGATGAAATCAAAATCGATAAGTCGCTGGTGGACGGCATCAGCGAGCATTATAAGCAAAACATCTTTGTAATCTTCAGCGATGCCCTTGCAAGATTGAATAAAACGCTTGTTTTCGAGGGCGTGGAAAATGAAATTCAATATCGGTTTATTGCAAGCCGATATCCTGATGCGTTGATTCAGGGATGGTATTTTTCAAAAGCACTCACCCGAAGCGAGTTGGCGAAGCGACTCACCGGGGTCGCACCGTAATCCGAAGCCTTGCGCGTCCGTTTTTTTCCTGTCGGGCATTTCTATTTTTTACGCAAAAACATATAGTCGTCACATTCAGACGGTAGATTACCCTGAAGCACACTCATATTTTGGTTAAAAACGTGAAATTATCCTTACTATTACCAGTGGTACTCTTTTGTCTTACCGTTATTTTCGGGCTGTTTATAGACGCCCCCGCGTCGCATATTCTGCGGAAAAAATGCATGTGGTCCGATAGCGTGATGCTGAGCTGTATCGCCAAGCATCAGCATAACGGCTTTTGAAGCAGACTATTCATTTCCCCACTGATTGAGGAAGTTCGCAATATCATCGATGCGACCCGCACGGATCCCGGCCTCAGTGGCCATATCCTGCTGAGCTTCCTCGCTAATCTCCTCATTATTCGATAAACGGGTGAGCAGCAGCTGGAAATAATGTGCCAGCGCGTCGCGCTCTGACTCAGCGACCTGCTCAGCGGCTTCCGTCGCGTACTCATCGGCAATGTCATAATATTTCAGTGGGATATCGTTGTTCATATCTGTCTCGTCGCTAATCTTTACGGGTAAAGCCATCAGTATATCGGACGCCTAATCTCAACCAAAGCATTGCTTCAGATGAGTAACGCAAGCAGCGCTGCGAGAGCGGGCGCGGCCTGTACATACAAAATTTTTCGGCTGGCGGTGGCTGCGCCAAAGAGCCCGGCAATCAGCACGCAGGTCAGGAAGAAGATGGCCACCTGAATACCCTTTTCGCCGAGCCAGAGGCTCCAGAGCAGACCGGCAGCCAGAAAACCGTTATACAACCCTTGGTTTGCGGCCAGCACGCGGGTCTCGCGCGCAAAATCAGGACGCAGATTAAAGGCCTTGTGCCCTGTTTTCGTATCCCACAGGAACATTTCCAGCACAAGAATGTAAAGATGGATGAATGCAACGACAGCGATAAGGACGGTGGCTAACATCGTGTTGTCTCCCGCAGGCAGAGGCAAAAAAAACGGGAACCCTCAGGCCCCCGCTCTTGTTTAATCCAGAATCTGGATTACATGTTCGCGATAATCGCGTCGCCAAACTCTGAGCATTTCAGCAGCTTAGCGCCTTCCATCAGACGTTCGAAGTCATAGGTTACGGTTTTCGCGTTGATCGCGCCTTCCATACCTTTAACGATCAGGTCTGCGGCTTCGAACCATTCCATATGACGCAGCATCATCTCTGCGGACAGGATGATAGAGCCTGGGTTCACTTTGTCCTGACCCGCGTATTTTGGTGCAGTGCCGTGGGTCGCTTCGAACAGAGCGCACTCGTCACCGATGTTCGCGCCAGGGGCGATACCGATACCGCCAACCTGAGCTGCCAGGGCGTCAGAGATGTAATCACCGTTCAGGTTCATACAGGCAATTACGTCGTATTCTGCAGGACGCAGCAGGATCTGCTGCAGGAACGCATCGGCGATCACATCTTTAATGATGATCTCTTTGCCGGTGTTCGGGTTCTTAATTTTCTGCCATGGGCCACCGTCGATCAGCTCACCACCGAACTCTTCTTTCGCCAACTGGTAACCCCAGTCTTTGAACGCGCCTTCGGTGAACTTCATGATGTTGCCTTTGTGAACCAGGGTCACAGAGTCACGGTCGTTGGTGATCGCGTATTCGATGGCCGCACGCACCAGACGTTTAGTACCCTCTTCAGAGCATGGCTTGATGCCGATACCGCAATGCTCAGGGAAGCGAATTTTCTTCACGCCCATCTCTTCGCGCAGGAATTTAATCACTTTTTCTGCGTCAGCAGAGTCCGCTTTCCATTCGATACCCGCGTAGATGTCTTCTGAGTTTTCGCGGAAGATAACCATATCGGTCAGTTCAGGGTGCTTAACCGGGCTTGGGGTGCCCTGATAGTAACGAACCGGACGCAGACACACGTACAGGTCCAGCTCCTGACGCAGTGCCACGTTCAGGGAACGGATACCGCCGCCAACTGGCGTCGTCAGTGGGCCTTTAATAGCAACGCGGTAGTCGCGGATCAGATCCAGCGTTTCTGCTGGCAGCCAGACGTCCTGGCCATAAACTTGCGTCGATTTCTCACCGGTGTAAATTTCCATCCAGGAAATTTTACGCTCGCCTTTGTAGGCTTTCTCAACAGCGGCATCAACCACTTTCAGCATCGCCGGGGTAACGTCTACACCGATACCGTCACCTTCGATGAACGGGATAATCGGATTGTGAGGAACGTTAATCTTGCCGTTTTGCAGGGTGATCTTTTTACCTTCCGCCGGAACAACTACTTTGCTTTCCATTAACCTCTCCTTCGAGCGCTTCTGGTTGTTACTGATCTTATGTTAATAAATTGTAATGAGCCCTTCGATAGTACCTGATTGTCCTGCGCCATGAAAGGTCTTCGTTATTAGGCTATAATGCGGCAATTGATAACGCCTGAAAATACCATGAAGAAAACTTCTTTTACAAAACACCGGGTTGAGCGATTCAGCTCGCGACAAGCCGCCAGAAGACCGCAGGAAACCCAGCCGAAGCGGGTTATTTTGTTCAATAAACCCTACGATGTTTTGCCTCAGTTTACCGATGAAGCCGGACGCAGCACGCTGAAGGATTATATCCCTGTTCAGGGCGTCTACGCGGCCGGGCGCCTGGACCGCGACAGCGAAGGCCTTCTGGTCTTAACCAACGACGGCGCGTTGCAGGCGAAGCTCACGCAGCCGGGCAAACGCACCGGCAAAATTTACTTCGTCCAGGTGGAAGGCGAGCCGGATGACGCGACGCTGGCAGCGCTACGCAGCGGCGTGACGTTGAACGACGGCCCAACCCTGCCGGCGGGGATT
>NZ_QFXN01000044.1:0-26338 GCF_003144775.1 Enterobacter sp. CGMCC 5087
AGCTGGCTCAAAATAACCCTTTATGAAGGCCGCAACCGCCAGGTTCGGCGCATGACCGCACACGTCGGCTTCCCTACCCTGCGTCTGATTCGCTACGCCATGGGCAGCTACACCCTGGAAACGCTGGCAAACGGCGAATGGCGCGACGTTACCCCTTAAGGAGTCACTATGTTTAAACCTCATGTCACGGTTGCCTGCGTGGTCCACGCCCGGGGTAAATTCCTTGTTGTCGAAGAGAGCATTAACGGCAAAGCGCTGTGGAACCAGCCTGCCGGACACCTTGAAGCCAATGAGACACTGCTGCAGGCAGCGAAACGCGAGCTGTGGGAAGAGACCGGCATTCACGCTGAGCCTCAGCACCTCATCCGCATGCATCACTGGATCGCACCTGACCACACGCCCTTCCTGCGCTTTTTATTCGCCGTTGAGCTTAGCGAAACGTGCGCCACAGAGCCGCAGGATGACGATATCGACCGCTGTCTGTGGGTCACTGCCGACGAGATCCTGAACGCGCCAAACCTGCGCTCGCCGCTGGTTGCGGAAAGCATTCGCTGCTGGCAGTCAGGCGCACGCCTGCCGCTGGATGTTATCGGCGCATTTAACTGGCCGTTTACAGAGGGTGCCAATGGTGGGGGGGCGTGATAGAATACGCCGCCTTGAAGTTCAATGTCGTGAGTATTCCATGTCAGATAACAGCCAGAAAAAAGTGATCGTCGGCATGTCCGGCGGTGTCGATTCCTCCGTTTCCGCCTACCTGTTACAGCAACAGGGCTATAAGGTGGAGGGCCTGTTCATGAAGAACTGGGAGGAAGATGATGGCGAGGAATACTGCACCGCCGCAGCGGATCTCGCCGACGCGCAGGCCGTATGCGATAAGCTCGGCATTGAGCTGCACACCGTTAACTTTGCCGCAGAATACTGGGATAACGTTTTTGAACTCTTCCTCGAAGAGTACAAAGCGGGCCGCACGCCGAACCCGGATATTCTGTGCAACAAAGAGATCAAATTTAAGGCCTTCCTGGAATTCGCCGCGGAAGATTTGGGCGCAGACTATATTGCGACCGGTCACTACGTGCGCCGTGCAGACGTGAATGGCAAAAGCCAGCTGCTGCGCGGTCTGGACGGCAACAAAGATCAAAGCTACTTCCTCTATACGCTGAGCCACGAGCAAATCGCCCAGAGCCTGTTCCCGGTCGGCGAGCTGGAAAAGCCGCAGGTGCGTAAAATCGCCGAAGAGCTGGACCTGATCACCGCGAAGAAAAAAGACTCTACCGGCATCTGCTTCATCGGCGAGCGCAAATTCCGCGATTTCCTGGGACGTTACCTGCCTGCACAGCCGGGTAAAATTGTCACCGTCGACGGGGAAGAGATTGGCCAGCATCAGGGGCTGATGTACCACACGCTCGGCCAGCGTAAAGGCCTGGGTATTGGCGGGACCAAAGAAGGTAGCGAAGATCCATGGTATGTTGTCGACAAAGACGTCGAAAACAATATTCTGGTTGTTGCCCAGGGACACGATCATCCGCGTCTGATGTCCGTTGGACTTATCGCGCAGCAGCTGCACTGGGTCGATCGTGAGCCGCTGAAAGGCACGCTGCGCTGCACGGTGAAAACCCGCTACCGTCAGACCGATATTCCTTGCACCATTACCGCGCTCGATGACGATCGCATTGACGTGCGTTTCGACGAGCCGGTCGCGGCCGTCACCCCGGGCCAGTCTGCTGTCTTCTACAGCGGCGAAATCTGTCTGGGCGGCGGGATCATTGAACAGCGCCTGCCGCTGCCTGCTGTTTAATACGATTCACACATAAAGGAGACCGTGTGGCGAAGAACTACTATGACATCACCCTGGCGCTGGCGGGAATTTGCCAGTCAGCCCGTCTGGTGCAACAGCTGGCGCATCAGGGTCATTGCGACGCTGACGCCCTGCACGTTTCGCTGAACAGCGTTATCGATCTCAACCCCGGCTCGACCCTGGGCGTGTTCGGCGGCAGTGAAACCAATCTTCGTCTCGGTCTTGAAACTCTGCTGGGCGTGCTTAACGCCAGCAGCCGTCAGGGATTAAACGCGGAGCTGACCCGCTACACGTTGAGCCTGATGGTGCTGGAGCGTAAGCTGAACGCCGCAAAAGGTGCAATGAATACGCTGGGCGATCGCATTGCCGGGCTGCAGCGTCAGCTCGATCATTTTGACCTGCAGTCGGAAACGCTGCTGAGCGCTATGGCCGGCATTTATGTTGACGTCATCAGCCCGCTGGGCCCGCGTATTCAGGTCACAGGATCCCCTGCCGTTCTGCAAAGTCCGCAGGTACAGGCAAAAGTGCGCGCGTCCCTGCTGGCAGGGATCCGCGCCGCCGTGCTGTGGCACCAGGTTGGCGGTGGCCGCCTGCAGTTAATGTTTTCTCGTAATCGCCTGACCACTCAGGCAAAACAAATTCTTGCTCATTGTTAACCTCCCGGAGTTGCGAATTATGGAATTATCCTCACTGACCGCCGTATCCCCTGTCGATGGACGCTACGGCGATAAAGTCAGCGCGCTGCGCGGGATCTTCAGCGAATATGGTTTGCTGAAGTTCCGTGTTCAGGTTGAAGTACGCTGGCTGCAAAAGCTGGCCGCCCAGGCAGCAATCAAGGAAGTTCCTGCTTTTGACGAAAAGGCAAACGATTACCTTGATAAAATTGTTGCCGAGTTTAGCGAACAAGACGCCGCGCGCATTAAAACCATCGAACGCACCACCAACCACGATGTGAAAGCGGTTGAGTACTTCCTGAAAGAGAAAGTGGAAAGCGTCCCTGCGCTGCATGCCGTGTCTGAGTTCATTCACTTCGCCTGTACCTCTGAAGACATCAATAACCTGTCTCACGCGCTGATGCTCTCCACCGCGCGCAAAGAAGTGGTGCTGCCTTACTGGCGTAAAATCATCGACGCGGTAAAAGCGCTGTCCGTGGAATACCGCGACATTCCGCTGCTCTCCCGTACCCACGGCCAGCCAGCCACCCCATCCACGATGGGTAAAGAGATGGCGAACGTCGCGTACCGTATGGAGCGCCAGTACCGTCAGCTGGAACAGATTGAGATCCTCGGCAAAATCAACGGCGCGGTCGGTAACTATAACGCCCACATCGCCGCTTACCCGGAAGTGGACTGGCACCAGTTCAGCGAAGAGTTCGTGACCTCTCTGGGCATTCAGTGGAACCCGTACACCACGCAGATTGAGCCGCACGACTATATCGCCGAACTGTTTGACTGCATCGCGCGCTTCAACACCATCATGATCGACTTCGATCGTGACGTGTGGGGCTACATCGCCCTGAACCACTTCAAGCAGAAAACCATCGCCGGTGAAATCGGCTCTTCCACCATGCCGCACAAAGTGAACCCAATCGACTTCGAAAACTCCGAAGGCAACCTGGGACTGGCGAATGCCGTGCTGCAGCATATGGCGAGCAAACTGCCGGTATCCCGCTGGCAGCGCGACCTGACCGACTCCACCGTACTGCGTAACCTGGGCGTGGGCATTGGCTACGCGCTGATCGCGTATCAGTCTACCCTGAAAGGCGTGAGCAAACTGGAAGTGAACCGTGACCGTCTGCTGGACGAGCTGGACCACAACTGGGAAGTGCTGGCGGAGCCAATCCAGACCGTGATGCGCCGTTACGGTATCGAAAAACCGTACGAGAAGCTGAAAGAGCTGACCCGCGGAAAACGCGTTGACGCCGAAGGCATGAAGCAGTTTATCGACGGTCTGGCGCTGCCGGAAGAAGAGAAAACGCGCCTGAAGGCGATGACCCCGGCGAACTACATTGGCCGCGCCATCACCATGGTCGACGAGCTGAAGTAACGCCCCTCTCCCCCTTTTCGCCCGAAAAGGGGGATGCTTTTCCCCGGTTTACTCAATGTTTATCCCCACAACAACATAATCAGCGTTAAACTATTCATACCAATTATTTAGGGAGAAGAGATGATGCGCGTACTGGTTGTTGAGGATAACGCATTGCTACGTCATCACCTGAAGGTTCAGCTTCAGGAGATGGGACATCAGGTGGACGATGCTGAAGATGCAAAAGAAGCCGATTATTATCTCAATGAACACCTGCCGGATATCGCCATTGTCGATTTAGGGCTGCCTGACGAAGACGGTCTGTCGTTAATTCGCCGCTGGCGCAGCCACGATGTCTCCCTGCCGGTTCTGGTTCTGACCGCCCGTGAAGGCTGGCAGGATAAGGTCGAAGTGCTCAGCGCGGGTGCAGACGATTACGTCACCAAACCGTTTCATATCGAAGAGGTGGCGGCGCGCATGCAGGCGCTGTTACGCCGCAACAGCGGGCTGGCTTCACAGGTTATTTCCATCCCGCCATTCCAGGTCGATCTCTCCCGTCGGGAGTTAGCGATCAATGATGAAGTGATCAAGCTCACCGCCTTCGAATACACCATCATGGAGACGCTGATCCGTAACAATGGCAAAGTGGTGAGCAAAGATTCCTTAATGCTCCAGCTTTACCCTGATGCTGAACTGCGCGAGAGCCATACCATTGACGTGCTGATGGGACGTTTGCGTAAGAAAATTCAGGCGCAGTATCCGCAGGATGTGATTACCACCGTCCGTGGCCAGGGCTACCTGTTCGAATTACGCTAAATGAGAGGGATTTTACGCCACATACTGCCCCTCTCGCTGCGGGTTCGTTTCTTACTGGCAACAGCCGCCGTCGTGCTGGTGCTGTCGCTCTCCTACGGCATGGTCGCCCTGGTAGGCTACAGCGTCAGCTTTGATAAAACCACCTTTCGGCTGTTACGTGGCGAAAGCAATCTGTTTTATACCCTGGCGAAGTGGGAAAACAATCAAATTACCGTCGAAATGCCGGAAAACCTCAACCAGCAGAGCCCGACGCTGGCCCTGATTTATAACGAAAAGGGGAAATTACTGTGGGCGCAGCGTGATATTCCCTGGCTGGTCAAAAGCATTCGTCCGGAATGGCTCAAAACCAACGGATTTCACGAAATTGAAGCCGATCTCAACACCACCAGCTCGCTGATCCATGAAGATCGCTCCCTGCAGCAAAAGCTGAACGAGATCCGCGCCGACAACGCCGAGACGGAGATGACGCACTCCGTCGCGATTAACCTCTATCCGGCGACGCTGAACATGCCGCAGCTGACCATCGTGGTGATCGACACCATTCCGGTCGAGCTGAAGCGTTCTTATATGGTCTGGAGCTGGTTCATCTACGTTCTGGCTGCGAATCTCCTGCTGGTGATCCCGCTGCTGTGGGTAGCGGCGTGGTGGAGCTTGCGCCCCATTGAGTCACTGGCGAAAGAGGTTCGTGAGCTGGAAGAACATCATCGCGAGAAGCTGAACCCGGAAACCACCCGTGAGCTCACCAGCCTGGTGCGTAACCTCAACCGCCTGCTTAAAAGTGAACGCGAACGCTACGATAAATACCGTACCACCCTTACCGACCTGACCCACAGCCTGAAAACTCCGCTGGCCGTCATGCAAAGTACCCTGCGTTCAATGCGCAGTTCGAAGCTGAGCGTCGATGATGCCGAGCCGGTGATGCTGGAGCAGATCAGCCGTATTTCCCAGCAAATTGGCTATTACCTGCACCGCGCCAGCATGCGTTCCGGCAGCGCGCTTCTGAGCCGCGAGCTGCACCCGGTAGCCCCGCTTCTGGATAACCTCACGTCCGCCCTCAACAAGGTGTATCAGCGTAAAGGGGTGAACATCAGCCTCGATATCTCGCCAGAGATAAGCTTTGTGGGTGAAAAAAATGATTTCATGGAGGTGATGGGTAACCTGCTGGATAACGCCTGCAAATACTGTCTGGAGTTCGTGGAAGTGTCAGCGCGTCAGACGGAAACCGAACTGCATATCATCGTTGAGGATGATGGTCCGGGCATCCCGCGCAATAAGCGTGACGTGGTGTTCGATCGCGGTCAGCGCGCCGATACGCTACGTCCTGGCCAGGGCGTAGGATTAGCTGTCGCCCGTGAGATTGTCGACCAGTACGACGGTAAAATAGAAACCAGTGAAAGCCTGCTGGGCGGCGCCAGAATGGAGGTTATTTTTGGTCGCCAGCAGCCCACATTGAACGATAGTTAACCCGTTATGTGAAAAATGCGAGGATCTCGCAGCCGGGGGGCTGAGCTTCCGTTATAATCCGAGTCAGTAAGAGCCTGCGGAATAAAAAAATTATGGATTATCACTTAACGCTTAACTGGCCCGAGTTTATTGAACGTTACTGGCAAAAACGCCCGGTGGTTCTGAAACGCGGATTCAGCAATTTTGTCGACCCTATCTCGCCTGACGAGCTGGCAGGTCTGGCCATGGAAAACGAAGTCGACAGCCGTCTGGTCAGCCACCAGGACGGGAAATGGCAGGTTAGCCACGGTCCTTTCGAAAGCTACGATCACCTCGGTGAAAACAACTGGTCGCTGCTGGTACAGGCGGTCAACCACTGGCACGAGCCGACTGCCGCCTTAATGCGCCCGTTCCGCGTCCTGCCCGACTGGCGCATGGACGATCTGATGATCTCCTTCTCCGTGCCTGGCGGCGGCGTAGGTCCGCATCTGGACCAGTACGACGTGTTCATCATTCAGGGTACGGGCCGCCGCCGCTGGCGCGTGGGCGAAAAAGTGCCGATGAAGCAGCACTGCCCGCATCCTGACCTGCTTCAGGTTGACCCGTTTGAAGGGATTCTCGACGAAGAGCTGGAGCCGGGTGATATTCTCTACATCCCGCCGGGATTCCCTCACGAAGGCTACTCCCTGGAAAACTCACTCAACTACTCCGTGGGGTTCCGCGCGCCGAGCGGCCGCGAGATGATCAGCGGATTTGCCGACTATGTTCTGCAGCGCGAGCTGGGCAGCTATCGTTACAGCGATCCTGATGTGCCTGCGCGCGAGCATCCGGCGGATATTCTGCCAGAAGAACTCGATAAGCTGCGCGGCATGATGCTGGATTTGATCAACGAGCCGGAACATTTCAAACAGTGGTTTGGTGAGTTTATCAGCCAGTCTCGTCATGAGCTGGACGTTGCGCCGCCGGAGCCGCCGTATCAGGCTGACGAGATTTATGATGCACTTCAGCAGGGCGATAAGCTGACGCGTCTGGGCGGGTTGCGCGTGCTGCGCATTGGTGAAGAGGTGTTCGTCAACGGCGAGAAGCTGGACTCTCCGCACCGCCCGGCGCTGGAAGCCATTGCCAGCCATCTGGTGCTCACTGCCGACACCTTTGGCGATGCGCTGGAAGATCCTTCCTTCCTCGCGATGCTGGCCGCGCTGGTCAACAGCGGGTACTGGTTCTTTGAGGACTGAGTCGTGATATTTGCCGGGTGGCGGCTTCGCCTTACCCGGCCTACATTCCGATCGTAGGCTCGGTAAGCGTAGCGCCACCGGGCTTTTTCTTACCGCTTCGCCGTCAACTCCGCTATCCGTACTATCACCTTCACCGCTTTTTCCATCCCTTCCAGCGTCACAAACTCATGCTTGCCATGGTAGTTGTAGCCACCGGTAAACAGGTTCGGGCACGGCAGCCCCATAAACGACAGCTGAGAACCGTCGGTGCCGCCGCGAATCGGCTTCAGCTGCGGTTCAATATCGCAGTCGCGCATCGCCTGCTGGGCGATATCGAGAATATGCGGATGCGCCATCACCCTCTCGCGCATGTTGTAATAGCTGTCTTCAATGATCAGCTCAATATAGCAATCAGGGTGTAACCCTTTACCGACCTTCTTCGCGATCTCCATCATCTTGCGCTTGCGCGCCTCAAAGGCTTTGCGGTCGAAATCGCGGATGATGTAGTGCATCTGCGCGCTATCTACGGTGCCTTTGATGCTGGTCAGGTGATAGAAACCTTCATACCCTTCGGTCTGTTCAGGGCTCTCTTCCGCCGGGACTTCTGCATGAATTCGCGACGCCAGCGACAGCGCGTTCACCATGACGCCTTTCGCCGAGCCGGGATGAACGTTGTTGCCGACAATTTTGATGGTAACAGACGCGGCATTGAAGTTTTCATACTCCAGTTCACCGACGCCGCCGCCGTCGACGGTATAGGCCCATTGCGCGTTAAAGGCTTCCACGTCGAAATGTTTTGCGCCCTTTCCCACCTCTTCGTCCGGCGTAAAGGCCACGCGGATATCCCCGTGCGGGATGTTTTTGCCCTTCAGCACCGACAGCGCGGTCATAATTTCCGCGATACCCGCCTTGTCATCCGCCCCCAGCAGCGTCTTCCCGTCGGTGGTGATCAGCGTCTGGCCCAGCAGCTGGTGCAGTACCGGGAACATCACCGGCGAGAGCACTTCGTCACCAATGCCCAGCGCAATGTCGCCGCCGCGGTAATTTTCCACAATCTGCGGGTTCACATGTTTACCGCTAAAATCCGGAGAGGTGTCGACATGGGAGATAAAGCCAATCGCCGGAATATCACCCTGGACATTCGCCGGCAGCGTTGCCATCACAGTGCCTTTTTCGCTTAACGTGACGTTGACCAGCCCCATGGCGTCAAGCTGCTCTTTAAGCAGGTTTAATAACTTCCACTGGCCTTCGGTGCTGGGCACCTGGCGAACACCCGGCTTAGATTGGGTATCCAGCGAAACGTACTGTAAAAAACGCTCAAGTAATTTATCCATGCAGTCACCCTCACTTTTTGTGACAACATTATCAATAAGCATCAAAACGCAAATATTGCGTCAGGTCACTTTTATCCCGCAAACGAGAATATTTTCCGTTTATATGGTTATGCGTTAGTAAATGTAGCTTATGAATCAGTGACAAGGTTTGGCGTTCGCAGGGGATTGCCGTAGAATGTCCGCCCTCATTACGAGTCACCAAGGTGGTTACACACAAACCCCGCTTCAGTCTGCTGCCTGAGGCGTCTATATGGGACAGCGCAAAAATTGAATACACAATCCCGTTCACGTTCACCGCTGGTGCAACTGGAACGAATTCGTAAAAGTTTTGATGGTAAAGACGTTATTTCCGACCTCACTCTGACCATCAATGACGGTGAGTTTCTGACGCTGCTTGGCCCCTCGGGCTGCGGCAAAACAACCGTTCTGCGCCTTATCGCCGGGCTGGAAAGCGTCGATAACGGCCACATCCATCTTGAAAACCAGGACATCACCCGGGTTCCTGCCGAAGATCGCCACGTCAATACCGTCTTTCAGAGCTACGCCCTGTTCCCGCACATGACCGTGTTTGAAAACGTGGCGTTTGGCCTGCGGATGCAAAAAACGCCGGCGAACGAGATCGAACCGCGCGTCATCGACGCCCTGCGCATGGTGCAGCTTGAGACGTTTGCCCAGCGTAAACCCCATCAGCTTTCCGGCGGCCAGCAGCAGCGCGTGGCCATCGCCCGCGCCGTGGTCAACAAGCCGCGCCTGCTCCTGCTGGATGAATCCCTCTCCGCGCTGGATTACAAGCTGCGCAAGCAGATGCAGAACGAGCTTAAAGCCCTGCAGCGCAAGCTCGGCATTACCTTTGTCTTCGTCACCCACGATCAGGAAGAAGCCCTGACCATGTCCGACCGCATCGTGGTGATGCGCGACGGCAAAATCGAGCAGGACGGCACGCCGCGCGAAATCTACGAAGAGCCGAAGAATCTGTTTGTCGCCAGCTTCATTGGCGAGATCAATATCTTCGACGCCACGGTGATTGAGCGTCTGGACGACCAGCGCGTGCGCGCCAGCGTTGAAGGACGCGAGTGCAATATCACGGTGACTTTCCCCGTCGAAAAGGGACAAAAACTCAACGTTCTGCTGCGCCCGGAAGATCTGCGCGTCGATGAAATTCACGGCAATACCGAGGCCGAAGGGTTGATTGGCTATATCCGCGAGCGCAACTACAAAGGGATGACGCTGGAGTCCGTTGTCGAGCTGGAGAACGGAAAAATGGTGATGGTCAGCGAGTTCTTTAACGAAGACGATCCTGACTTCGACCACTCTCTCGACCAGAAAATGGTTATCAACTGGGTTGAAAGCTGGGAGGTTGTGCTGGCTGATGAAGAACACAAGTAAATTCCAGAATGTGGTGATTGCCACGATCGTCGGTTGGCTTGTGCTGTTTGTCTTTTTGCCCAACCTGATGATCGTTGCCACCAGCTTTCTGACCCGCGACGACGCTAGCTTCGTTTCGCTGGTCTTTACGCTTGACAACTACGCGCGCCTGCTCGATCCGCTCTATTTAGACGTGCTGCTGCACTCGCTCAACATGGCGCTGATTGCCACCCTTGCCTGTCTGGTGCTGGGGTATCCTTTCGCATGGTTCCTCGCGGGCCTGCCGCAAAAGGTGCGGCCCCTGCTGCTGTTTTTACTGATTGTTCCCTTCTGGACCAACTCGTTAATCCGCATCTACGGGCTGAAGATCTTCCTTAGCACTAAAGGCTATCTCAATGAATTTCTTCTGTGGCTGGGAGTGATTGATACGCCGATCCGCATCATGTTTACTCCGAGCGCGGTGATTGTCGGCCTGGTCTATATCCTGCTGCCGTTTATGGTGATGCCGCTCTACTCCAGCATCGAGAAGCTGGATAAACCGCTGCTGGAGGCGGCAAAAGATCTGGGCGCTAATAAGCTGCAGACCTTCATCCGCATTATTATCCCGCTGACCATGCCCGGCATTATCGCGGGCTGTCTGCTGGTAATGCTCCCGGCGATGGGGTTGTTCTACGTGTCGGATCTGATGGGCGGCGCGAAAAACCTGCTGATCGGTAACGTGATCAAGAGCCAGTTCCTCAACATTCGCGACTGGCCGTTCGGATCCGCGACGAGCATTACGCTGACGGTGATCATGGGCCTGATGCTGCTGGTCTACTGGCGCGCCTCACGCTTGCTGAATAAAAAGGTGGAACTCGAATGATCGGTCGACTGCTTCGCGGCGGTTTTATGACCGCCATTTATGCCTATCTCTATATCCCGATCGTTATTTTGATCGTGAACTCGTTTAACAGCTCACGCTTCGGGATTAACTGGCAGGGCTTTACCACCAGCTGGTACAGCCTGCTGATGAACAACGACAGCCTCCTGCAGGCCGCGCAGCACTCGCTGACGATGGCGATCTTCTCCGCCACCTTCGCGACGCTGATTGGCTCGCTCACCGCCGTGGCGCTCTACCGCTATCGCTTTCGTGGCAAACCGTTCGTCAGCGGCATGCTGTTTGTGGTGATGATGTCGCCGGACATCGTGATGGCCATTTCGCTGCTGGTGCTGTTTATGCTGCTGGGCGTACAGCTTGGCTTCTGGTCACTGCTGTTCTCGCACATCACCTTCTGCCTGCCGTTTGTGGTGGTGACCGTTTTCGCGCGCCTGAAAGGGTTCGACGTGCGCATGCTGGAGGCGGCGAAAGATTTGGGTGCCAGCGAGATGACCATCCTGCGCAAAATCATCCTGCCGCTGGCGATGCCCGCCGTGGCGGCCGGATGGCTACTTAGCTTCACCCTGTCGATGGATGACGTGGTCGTGTCCTCCTTCGTCACCGGTCCGAGCTATGAAATTCTGCCGTTGAAGATCTATTCAATGGTGAAAGTCGGCGTCTCACCGGAGGTGAACGCGCTGGCGACCATTCTGCTGGTGTTTTCGCTGGTTCTGGTGATTGCCAGCCAGGTTATTGCTCGTGATAAAACAAAATCTCAGGGGACAATGAAATGAAAAAAATGCTCGCCGCTGCGGCGCTGGTGCTTGGCATGGGTGCCGCGCACGCTGATGACAGCAAAACGCTCTACTTCTACAACTGGACCGAATACGTGCCGCCGGGCCTGCTGGAACAGTTCACAAAGGAAACGGGCATCAAGGTTATTTACTCGACCTACGAGTCGAATGAAACCATGTACGCCAAGCTGAAAACCTACAAAGACGGCGCGTACGATCTGGTCGTGCCTTCCACCTACTTTGTCGACAAAATGCGCAAAGAGGGCATGATCCAGAAGATCGACAAAACGAAGCTAACCAATTTTGCAAACCTCGATCCGGAGATGCTCAACAAGCCGTTCGACCCGAATAACGACTACTCCATTCCGTATATCTGGGGGGCAACCGCGATCGGCGTGAACAGCGAGGCCGTCGATCCAAAAACGGTGACAAGCTGGGCCGATCTCTGGAAACCAGAGTACAAGGGTAGCCTGCTGTTAACCGACGACGCGCGTGAAGTGTTCCAGGTCGCGCTGCGCAAGCTGGGCTACTCGGGCAACACGACGGATCCGAAAGAGATTGAAGCGGCGTATAACGAGCTGAAAAAGCTGATGCCTAACGTGGCGGCGTTCAACTCTGATAACCCGGCAAATCCGTATATGGAAGGCGAAGTGAACCTGGGGATGGTGTGGAACGGCTCCGCGTATGTCGCCCGCCAGGCCGGTACGCCGCTTGAGGTGGTCTGGCCGAAAGAAGGCGGGATCTTCTGGATGGACAGCCTTGCGATCCCCGCCAACGCGAAAAACGCTGAAGGGGCGCACAAGCTGATTAACTTCCTGCTGCGCCCGGACGTGGCGAAACAGGTTGCCGAGACGATTGGCTACCCGACGCCAAACCTCGCCGCACGCAAGCTGCTGAAGCCTGAAGTGGCTAACGATAAATCGCTCTATCCCGATGCCGAAACCATCAGCAAGGGTGAATGGCAGAACGATGTCGGTGACGCCAGCCGCCTGTACGAAGAGTATTACCAGAAATTAAAAGCGGGCCGATAAACGGTATCGCGTTCTTCCTCACGCCGCCCGTACGGCGTGAGGAGGATTAACTGACCGCATTCTCCCCTGCCCAGATTGTCGCCTTTCTCATCGCCTCAACCACATCCTCATCCGTCAGACCCAGAGCCTGACGAACCCGGGTCGCCTCGTCCCACTGCTGCTGTTCATAGTATCGGCACAGGCTCACCATATCAGCTAACCGTCCCTCCTGGTGGCACAGGGCATTGCTCACGCTCTGCGGGACCGCAATTTGCTTCATCAACTCGGCCATCGGCAGCTCAAGGAGGGTATCGAGCAGAGAAAACAGGCCGCACATGAAGGCATTTTCAGCCAGCGTCGGTTCGTTCATCGTCTCGGCGATCAGTTCGCAGAACTTGCCGCGCATCATGCTCAGCGGGTAAAGCTCGCTGACGGTGTCATTGCCCGCACTGGCGAGGACCACGACCGCAACAAACCGTCTCAGCTGGTTTTCCCCGAGGTATCTGAGGACTTCGCTCAGGGTTAACTTGCTGAAATTACAGGCACCGATATGTTTAAATGCGGTGTGCTTCATGTAGCGCATAATCTTATAGGACAGCGTGAGATCGGTTTTAATCAACGACTCGACGATCCGAAAATCGGGTTTATTGCGTCCGACCTCCATTTGCAGCCGAAAAATCGCCAGCTGATTTTGCGATAGCCGTTTATATTTAATGACCTCCGGACGGCAGAAAAAATAGCCCTGGAACAGCGAGAATCCCTCTCCCCTGTATTCGCTGAATTCCTCTTTAGTCTCAATTTTTTCAGCGAGATATTTAATATGCCCGGTTAAATGTTTACGCTCTTTCAGATACTGTTTAATTTGCGCTAAGGTATAATTCCTGACGTCAAACTTCAGTATTGAAATATAGGGTAAAAAAACATCCCATTCTGGCGCAAGCGTGAAATCATCAAGCGCAAACTGATAACCATCCGCACTCATCTCCCTGACAGCCTGCAACAGCTCCGCTCCCGGCACAGCATCTTCCAGGATCTCAATGACCACGCTTTCTTTATCCAGCGCTTCTCCACTGCGGTCTATGACCATTCGCGACGGGAAATTAATAAACGACGTATGTGCCCCGGCGATGCGCTGGGACGGCACGCATAAAAACTGATCTGAAATCATCCTGGAGGTGGCATATTCTGCCGACACATCCGGAAAACGGTTTGTCATCCCATCTCTGAAGAGCAGCTCGTAGGCCACCGTCTTCATCTCAGGGTTAAAAATGGGTTGTCGCGCAATAAATCCGTACATATCCCATCCTCCTCTACAACTTTATATTTATTAGCATCCTCTTTCTACACGACGATAACGAGCTTTATCGAGCACTATTTTGATTGAATGCACAAAATAAAAGCATCCACACTAATTAACTGGATTTACGAAACAAAATTTAAATTAAATATTCCTGACGCTCTACAGAAAGAGGAGAAAATATCCGATAAGGAATATGTGCCTGCTCGACATGCACAACATTACGGGAGATGAGAATGAAAGACGCCATGGTCCGAAGAAAAAAAATAAGAGTCAAGACGTTGATGCTATTGTCCATTTTCCTCACCGTGACGGTGGGCTTTACGGCAACGATCGGGTTTATGATGTGGCAATGGATGGCGCAGCAAGAGGTTCTGGCCAAAAAACATATCCGCCAGATTGCCGAGGTGCAAGCGTTGCAGGTCAGCAAACAGCTGGATTCTGCCCTGACTGCCGCCCGGGACATGGGCAACAGCGCCCTGGCGCTGCGCGAGGCTGGCGTATCCGAGCGCCAGAGCCTGAACCAGCTGCTCATCCACTACCTTTCGGCTCACCCACAGTTTCTCTCCATGTCGATGGCCTTTGAGCCTAACGCGTTCGACGATAAAGATGCCGTCTGGGCCGGTCAAAGCGGTGAAGATCCTGCCGGGCGCTACGCCCGCTACGTTGACCGGGACGCCAACGGCAAACCGGCATTACACCTGCTGACGGACATCGAAACGCCCGGCAGCGGCGATTATTATCTGCTGCCGAAACAACGCCATAAAGATGTGATCATCGAACCCTATATCTATCCCTACAACGGCGTGGACGTGATGCTCACCTCGATTGCCGCCCCCATCATGCGCGACGGTCAGTTTCTGGGTTCGGTCACCTCTGACTTCTCCCTCGCCACGCTGCAATCGACGATCGGCGCGATTAAACCGTGGAACGGCACGGGCTATGCCCTGCTCCTCTCCGCAGCTAATAACGTGGTGTCCAGCCCGGACAAACGCGCGGCGGGCAAGCCTTACGCCGGTCAGATTGCCGGCCATGACGTCACCCGAGTAAACGATCCGCTGCTGAAGGAGGACGTGTTCATCACCTGGCAGGACATCGCCGTCGGTAATAGCCAGACGCCGTGGAAACTCGCCATTATCACGCCGGTCAGCGAAGTGATGGCCGAAGCGCGCGCATTTTTACTGAAAGCCATCATCATGATGGTGTTAAGCATCGTGGCGGTTAGCCTGGTCATGGCACAGATCTTCACCCGTAAGGTTGACCGTCCGGTTGGGGGCGAACCTTCGGAAGCCGCCGGGATCGCCCTGGCCGTTGCCCGGGGAGATCTGAACAACACCATCCCGGTGCGTTCCGGAGATACTCACAGCATTTTTTATGCCCTGCACACCATGCAGATGCAGCTCAAGCGCATCGTCGACAATATCAGCGAAGCCAGCCACTCCGTGCACGGCGGCACCAGCGAAATTTCGGCGGGCAACCTTGACCTCGCCTCGCGAACCGAGGAACAGGCGGCTGCGATTGTTGAAACGGCAGCCAGCATGGAAGAAATTTCGGTCACGGTGAAGAATAACGCCGACAACGCCCACAAGGCGACCACGCTGACCGATCGCGCCGCGAGCCTCGCCGGGCATGGCGAAACACTGGTGAACGACGTGGTTGTGGTGATTGGGGAAATTGATGAAAGCGCGCGTAAGATCGGCGAGATTAACACCATTGTCGATGGCATCGCCTTCCAGACCAATATCCTGGCGCTAAATGCTGCCGTTGAAGCGGCACGGGCAGGCGAACAGGGGCGCGGTTTCGCGGTCGTCGCAGGGGAAGTCCGCAATCTTGCCCAGCGAAGCGCTAACGCGGCAAAAGAGATCTCTCAGCTGATTGCCGAGTCCTCAGGGCGCGTGAGCAAAGGCGTTGAGCTGGTCAATGAAACCGGGGTGATGATGAAACAGGTGATTGAAGCGGTATCGCATGTTCATCTGGTCATCAACGATATCGTTCAGGCGCTGGATGAGCAAAATCGCGGGATTAGCCAGGTCAGCACCGCCGTTAACCAGATGGACAGCACGACCCAGCAGAACGCCTCTCTGGTTCAGCAGATCTCTGCGGCGGCGCTCTCGCTGGATGAGCAGGCTAAATCGCTCGAGAAGACGCTGGCGTTCTTCCATTCATAAATAAAAAGGCACTCGCTGGACGGGTGCCTTTTCACGCGATTGCCGTTACAGCCCTTTCAGCAGCTTGTCGACAAACTCCGGGACGACCGTGCTTGCCAGACCGTAGTGTTTCTCTTCAAACTCGCTGCCCACCTGGCTTGGCTCAAGATTGAGTTCTACCGTATGCGCGCCGTGCAGTCGCGCTTCGTGGACAAACCCCGCCGCCGGGTAAACATGACCGGATGTGCCGATGGCGATAAATACGTCGGCCATCGCCAGCGCGCTGTAGATATCATCCATTCCCAGCGGCATTTCACCGAACCAGACCACGTGCGGACGCAGGCGCGACGGGAACTGGCAGCAGTGGCACTTATCCTCAGGCAGCACGTCCTCTTGCCAGTCCAGCACCTGACCGCTCCAGGCGCAGCGAACCTTGAGCAGCTCGCCGTGCATGTGGATGATGTTCTTGTTACCGGCCCGCTCGTGCAGGTTGTCGATATTCTGCGTCACCAGCAGAAAACGATCGCCCAGCGCCTCTTCCAGCTTCGCCAGCGCCATATGCGCCGCATTCGGCGCGACTTCAGGCTGCTGAAGCTGACGGCGGCGGGCGTTGTAAAACGCCTGGACGAGATCCGGATCGCGGGCAAAGCCTTCCGGCGTGGCCACATCCTCCACGCGGTGCTCTTCCCACAGCCCGTCCGCCGCACGGAAGGTTCGAATTCCTGACTCGGCGGAGATCCCCGCTCCGGTCAGCACCACCACTCTGGGTTTATCCATCGCTTCTGGCATCATTCTGTCTCTGAAAAAGATCCGCTGGCGCAAGCGCTCACGCAAGCGGCGTTTGTTTTTGCGAAAACGGCTGAGTCGACCCTGGCGACGCGACAGCATAGAAACCTCGTAAACTAATCGGTGAGATGAAGGAATGCGGCTCCGCGCATGCCTCCTGCGTCCCCGTGTCGCGCGCGTTCAATACGCGGCACGCGGGCAACCGGCAATAAATGTCGGGGCAAACGCCCGGACAACCGTTCCGTAATCGCGGTAAAGTTTGACAGCCCTCCCCCGATCACCAGCAGATCCGGATCGACGATGGTGAGAATATTTCCCAGACACACCGCCAGCAGATCCAGATAGCGCTCGACGTGCTCGCGCGCCTGCGCATCCCCTTGCTCCCACAGGGTAATGATTTGAGGGGCCTCAAGTTTCTGATGATAGAAGTGTTCGTAAAGCCATGCAAACCCGCGACCGGAGAGGTAGTTCTCAATACAGCCGTGCTGGCCGCAGCCGCAGCGGGTCAGCGGAAAATCACGCCCCACCACTTCCAGCGCGTCGACCGGCAGACGGATATGGCCAAACTCGCCGGTGATGTAGCTGCGCCCGGTGATTGGCTTACCGTTGATCACAATCCCCCCGCCGACGCCGGTACCGAGGATCAGCCCCATCACCAGCGGATATTGGCGGAACTCATCGTCCCAGGCTTCGGAGAGCGCAAAGCAGTTAGCATCATTGTCTAAACGCACGTCGCGTTCAAGGAGAGCAGAGAGATCGGCGCGCAGCGGTTTACCGCTGGCGGCAGGCACGTTGGCGGCATACAGCGTGCCGTCGTCGGTTTCAGGCATACCCGGAATGCCGATGCCGACGCTGCCTTTCACGCCAAAGCGTTCATCGGCCTGCGCCACCAGCGCGGCAATCGCGGTTAAAAATTCGTCGTAGCTTTCGCGCGGCGTGGGAACGCGGGTTTCCCACTGTAGTTTGAGATCTTTATCAAACACGCCGAGCGCAATCTTGGTGCCGCCAATATCAAATCCGTAATACATAACGCATTCCTCTTTTAACCTGGCGGCCCGAAAGCCGCTAGATCATGACGTAATTACTGGCCACTTAATACCCTCGCCGGATCAATTCGGCTTGCGCGACGCGCCGGATACCAGCTTGCCAGCAGACTCAGTAAAAGTGCTGTAACCAGCACATAAAAAACGTCCAGCCAGTGCAGTTCAGACGGCAGGAAGTCAATAAAGTAGATATCACCCGACAGGAACTGGTGACCAATAAGCTTTTCGATCCCGTTGATAATCGGCGTCAGCTGCAGGGAAACCACCACGCCAATCACTACGCCGCACAGGCTGCCGAACAGACCCGCCAGCAAACCGTACCAGACGAAGATGGCGCGAATAAGACCGTCTTTCGCCCCCAGCGTACGCAGCACGGCGATGTCGCCGCTCTTGTCCTTGACCGCCATCACCAGCGTGGAGACGATATTAAAGCACGCCACACCAATTACCAGCACCATCGCCAGATACATGATGGCGCGGATCATCTGGATATCACGGTACATATACCCGTAAGTGCCGATCCAGCTCTTGATGTAGACATAGTTATTGGTCACGCTGCCCGCGTCGCGAACCAGCTTGTTGGCGTTAAAGACGTCGTTCACCTTGATGGCAATGCCCGTCACGCTGTCGCCCATATCGAGATACTGGCGCGCATCTTCCATCGGCACCATCGCAAAGCTGTGATCGAGCTGACCGCTCAGCTGAAGAATACCGGTGACATGCAGGCGCACGCGCTTAGGCTGCTGCAGCTTGTGGTCGGCGCTGGCGTTCGGGATCATGATGGACACCCAGTCGCCCTGCTTCACCTTCAGGGCATCGGCCACGCCTTTACCCATGATGATCTGCTGCTCGCCGGCCTTAAAGTTGGCCCACGCGCCGTTCTGCACATAGTTTGGCAGCGCGCTGAGACGCGCTTCCTGGGCAGGGTTAACCCCTTTCACCTGTATGGCGCGCAGGTTGACCCCACTCTCCACCAACCCGGTAAAGTTAATGTAGGGCGCGGCCGCGGCAATGCCCGGCACTTTTTCGACTTTGGTGAGCGCATCGCTCCAGTTCTTCCACGGCTGGTTAACCGGCTCGATCTCCCCGTGCGGCACCACTGCCAGAATGCGGTTATTCAGCTCGCGCTCAAAGCCGTTCATGGCGCTCAAGCCCACAATCAGCACCGCCACACCGAGCGCAATACCGATGGTCGAGATGACGGAGATCAGCGACACCATGCCGCCGCGACGGCGGCCGCGGCTAAAACGTAAACCGATAAGTAACGATAACGGTGACGCCATTACTCTGCTCCCATCAGGGTCAGTTCCGCGTTCAGATGGCCGTCGCGCATCTCAAGCTGACGCCCCATGCGTTTTGCCAGCTGCAGATCGTGGGTTACGACCAGAAACGCGGTGCCCTGCGAGGCGTTCAGCTCGCCCAGAAGCTGGAAAATACTGTCCGCATTGCGGGCATCCAGGTTACCGGTAGGCTCATCCGCCAGCACCAGACGCGGGTTGTTGACCAGCGCGCGGGCAATCGCCACGCGCTGGCGCTCGCCGCCGGAAAGCTCAGAGGGACGATGGTTACCGCGATGGCCCAGGCCTACCGCTTTCAGCATGTCGCTGGCGCGAGCGTTAATTTCTGACGGTTTCTTTTTACCAATCAGCAGCGGCATCGCGACGTTTTCCAGCGCCGTGAAATCCGGCAGCAGGTGGTGGAACTGGTAGATAAAGCCCAGCTCGCGGTTGCGCAGCTCGGCCTTCGCCGCGGAGGACATTTTGCTCATCGGCTGGCCGGAGAAAATCACGTCGCCCTCGGTTGGCGTATCCAGCCCGCCCAGCAGATGCAGCAGCGTACTTTTGCCCGAGCCGGAGCTGCCAACAATCGCCATCATCTCGCCTTCGCCCACGCTGAAGCTCACATTGTGCAGCACGTCGGTTTGCACAGTGCCTTCCTGATAGCGTTTGGACAGGTTGTCGCATTGCAACAGGATCTTATTCATAACGTAAAGCCTCAGCGGGTTGAGTGGCGGCAGCGCGCCAGGAAGGATAAAGCGTAGAAAGCAGCGCAATGGCCATCGCGGCCAGAGCAATACCGACCACCTGCAGCGGCTCGATAGCCACCGGCAGCGCCGCGCCGTCGAGCAGGGCGCCGATGATCGGCATTAAGTTGTTGAGCTGGCTGGCAAGCAGTGCCCCCAGCACGGCACCGAGCAGCGCGCCGATGATGCCTGCGCTGGCCCCCTGCACCATAAACACGGCCATGATCTGGCGCGGCGTCAGCCCCTGGGTTTGCAGGATAGCGACCTCGCCCTGCTTCTCCATCACCATCAGCCCCAGCGAGGTGATGATGTTAAATGCCGCCACGGCGACGATCAGGCTCAGCAGCAGCCCCATCATGTTTTTCTCCATCCTCACGGCCTGGAATAGCTCGCCTTTACGCTCGCGCCAGTCCTGCCATTTGGTGCCGTCCGGCAGTTTTTGCTGGCTGAGGGTATCCACCTTCAGCGGCGCGTCAAGCCACAGGCGCCAGCCGGTGATATTTCCGGCCGGGTAGCGCATCAGGCGTGACGCGTCCTGGATGTTAACCAGCATCTGGTAGCCATCGACTTCGCTGTTGGCGGCAAAGGTACCAATTACGTTGAACAGGCGCTGGCTTGGCAGGCGCCCCATCGGCGTAAACTGGCTGGCAGAAGGGACCATCACGCGCAGCTGATCGCCACGGTTGACGCCAAGCTGGCCGGCAAGCTGTTCACCCAGAATCACGTTGTATTTTCCGGCTTCCAGATCGGTCTGCTTCACGTTAACCAGATACGGCGTCAGCGGATCGTTTTGCGCCGGGTCAATACCCAGCATCACGCCGACCGCCACGCTGCGGGCGCTTTGCAGCACCACGTCACCGGTCGTCAACGGCGCTACGCGCGTGACGCCCTGTAACTTCGCCGCGCTTTCCGGCAGCTGTTGCGGGTTAACCGAACCGTTGGATGATGAAAGAACGGCCTGCGGCATCAGCCCCAGGATGTTGTTTTGCAGCTCGCGCTCAAAGCCATTCATGACGGAAAGCACCGTCACCAGTGCCATCACGCCAAGCGTAATGCCAATAGTCGAAAGCCAGGAGACAAAGCGACCGAAGCGGTCCGCGGCGCGCCCACGCATGTAACGTAAGCCTATGAAGAGTGCGACAGGTTGATACATGAAATCCGTCTGTTTGCTGATAGCAGACCCACGAGTATATAAGCGAATCCGTTAAGCGTAAATGACTGAAACAGTAAGCTTTGGTAATCATTTTTCCGAAAAATTCAGATAAATCAGGGTGCTATTGTCTGAATACTCACCTCGCAACCTCCACCTTTTCCGAAAAACCTCCTGATACAGACTGTTACCCATTACATCCTGGTGTCGTTTTACAACAATTGCTCGTTCGTTTATGGCAATTAAGGTAGTGGCGAACAATGAAGCAAAAAGCATTATGGATTAACCAGATAAAAGGGCTGTGTATCTGCCTGGTGGTTATCTATCATTCGGTTATCACGTTTTATCCGCATCTGATCGGGCTACAGCACCCGCTCTCCGGCCTTCTCGCCAAATGCTGGGTCTATTTTAACCTCTATCTCGCACCGTTTCGTATGCCGGTCTTCTTCTTTATCTCCGGCTATCTGATCCGTCGTTATATTGACGAAGTGGACTGGCGAACCAGTCTCGATAAACGGATCTGGAGCATTCTCTGGGTCCTGGCGCTATGGGGCCTCCTGCAATGGCAGGCGTTGACCCACCTGAACGCCTGGCTGGCGCCCGAGCGTGAGCTTGCCACCTCGTCGAACGCGGCCTACGCCGACTCGTTCTCAGGCTTTGTGCTGGGGATGATCACCGCCAGCACCAGCCTGTGGTATCTGTATGCTCTGGTGGTCTACTTCACGCTGTGTAAACTGCTGAGCCGCTGGAAGCTGCCGGTACTGGGACTGCTGGCGCTGGCAAGCATCGCGATTAACTTCCTGCCGCTGCCGTGGTGGGGGATGAACAGCGTGGTACGCAACATGATCTACTACAGCCTCGGGGCGTGGTATGGCGCAGAGCTGATGGCGTGGATGAAAAGCGTCAACCTGCGCCGCATCTGGCTGGCAACCGGGGCTTTCGCCGCCGTCTCCGTGGTGCTGTGGTTTGCTAACGTTCCGCTGCTGCTCTCATTGCTGTCGATTGTGCTGATCATGAAGCTGTTCTACAGCCTTGAGCAGCGCTATGCCGTTCACCCGAACAATCTGCTGAACGTGATTGGCTCAAATACCATTGCGATTTATACCACCCACCGTATCCTGATTGAGGCCTTTAGCCTGTTCCTGATTGGCGAAATGAATGCCGCCTCGTGGCCGGTCTGGGCAGAGCTCACCCTGGTGCTGGTCTACCCGTTTGCCAGCCTGCTTATCTGTACCCTTGCCGGGCTCGGGGTGCGTAAGATCTCCACCGCGCTTTTTGGGGATGTTTTCTTCTCTCCTCCGTCTACGCTGACCCTGTCACCTTCAACGCGTTAATGCCCTCTCCGCCCCCGTTTTGGGGGCGTTTAGCCCTGCCGTGCGGTTACGATTTGCTTATGTAAAACGATCGAGGATAATAAAGACATTGCGTATCAGTGATATGCCCCAATACTGTTGGTATATCCATAAGAGACTCTGACATAGCCATGCCTGAACACTATCGTTATTCCTTGCCTGTCAAAGCGGGCGACCAGCGCCAGCTGGGTGAACTCACGGGCGCGGCGTGCGCCACGCTGGTGGCGGAAATCGCCGAGCGTCATCCAGGCCCGGTGATTCTGGTTGCCCCGGATATGCAAAACGCCCTGCGCCTGCACGATGAAATTCGCCAGTTCACCGATAGCCTGGTGTTCAGCCTGGCCGACTGGGAGACGCTGCCGTATGACAGCTTCTCTCCGCATCAGGAGATCATCTCCTCGCGCCTGTCGACGCTCTATCAGCTGCCGACCATGCAGCGCGGCGTGCTGATTGTGCCGGTGAACACCCTGATGCAGCGCGTCTGTCCGCACAGCTATCTGCACGGTCACGCGCTGGTGATGAAAAAAGGCCAGCGCCTCTCCCGTGATGCCCTGCGCGCGCAGCTTGACGGTGCCGGCTATCGCCACGTCGACCAGGTGATGGAGCACGGGGAATACGCCACCCGCGGCGCGCTGCTCGACCTTTACCCGATGGGCAGCGACCAGCCGTATCGTCTGGATTTCTTTGATGATGAAATCGACAGCCTGCGCGTATTCGACGCCGACACGCAGCGCACGCTGGAAGAGGTGGAGTCCATCAATTTACTGCCCGCGCATGAGTTCCCCACGGACAAAACCGCTATCGAGCTGTTCCGCAGCCAGTGGCGCGATAAGTTCGAGGTGAAGCGCGACGCGGAACATATTTATCAGCAGGTCAGTAAAGGCACGCTTCCTGCCGGGATCGAATACTGGCAGCCGCTGTTCTTCAACGAGCCGCTGCCTGCCCTGTTCAGCTACTTCCCGGCGAATACGCTGATTGTCAACACCGGGGATATCGACGCCAGCGCCAGCCGCTTTGAGAGCGAAACCCGCGCCCGCTTTGAAAACCGTGGCGTTGACCCAATGCGTCCACTGCTGCCGCCGGAAGCGCTGTGGCTGCGCACCGACGAGCTCAACGCCGAGCTGAAGCGCTGGCCGCGCATGCAGCTGAAAACCGATTCGCTTGCCGATAAGGCCGCCAATACCAACCTCGCCTTCCGGACGCTGCCGGACCTGGCCGTTCAGGCGCAGCAGAAATCCCCGCTGGATAATCTGCGCAAGTTCCTGGAGTCCTTCACCGGCCCGGTGGTGTTCTCCGTTGAGAGTGAAGGCCGCCGTGAAGCGTTAGGTGAGCTGCTGGGACGCATTAAGGTGGCGCCGAAGCGCATCCTGCGCCTGAGCGAAGCGACCGGAAACGGTCGTTATCTGATGATTGGCGCCGCCGAGCACGGGTTCATCGACACGCTCAACAACCTGGCGCTGATTTGCGAAAGCGACCTGCTGGGCGAGCGCGTCGCGCGCCGCCGTCAGGACAGCCGTCGGACCATCAACCCGGACACGCTGATCCGTAACCTTGCCGAGCTGCACCCGGGCCAGCCGATTGTTCACCTGGAACACGGCGTTGGGCGCTATCAGGGGATGACCACGCTGGAAGCGGGCGGCATCAAAGGTGAATACCTGATGCTCACCTACGCTAACGACGCCAAACTGTATGTTCCGGTGTCGTCCCTGCATCTGATCAGCCGCTACGCGGGCGGCGCCGAAGAGAATGCGCCGCTGCACAAGCTGGGCGGCGACGCCTGGGCGCGCGCGCGCCAGAAAGCGGCGGAAAAAGTGCGCGACGTGGCTGCCGAGCTGCTGGATATCTACGCCCAGCGCGCGGCCAAACAGGGCTTTGCCTTTAAGCATGATAAAGAACAGTACCAGCTGTTCTGCGACAGCTTCCCGTTTGAAACCACGCCGGATCAGGCCCAGGCCATCAACGCCGTGCTGAGCGACATGTGCCAGCCGCTGGCAATGGACCGCTTAGTCTGCGGCGACGTCGGCTTCGGTAAAACCGAAGTGGCAATGCGCGCCGCCTTCCTTGCGGTCGAAAACAACAAGCAGGTGGCGGTGCTGGTGCCGACCACCCTGCTCGCACAGCAGCACTTCGACAACTTCCGCGACCGTTTCGCCAACTGGCCGGTACGTATCGAGATGCTCTCGCGTTTTCGCAGCACCAAAGAACAGACGCAGATCCTCGAACAGGCAAGCGAAGGCAAAATCGATATTCTGATCGGCACCCACAAGCTGCTGCAAAGCGATGTGAAGTGGAAAGATCTGGGGCTGCTGATCGTCGACGAAGAGCACCGCTTCGGGGTGCGTCATAAAGAACGCATCAAAGCGATGCGCGCCGACGTCGATATCCTCACCCTGACCGCAACGCCAATCCCGCGAACACTCAACATGGCGATGAGCGGCATGCGCGATCTGTCGATTATTGCCACGCCGCCGGCGCGCCGTCTGGCGGTGAAAACCTTCGTCCGCGAGTACGATAATCTGGTGGTGCGTGAGGCCATTCTGCGTGAGGTGCTTCGCGGAGGGCAGGTCTACTACCTCTACAACGACGTGGAAAACATCCAGAAAGCGGCGGACAGGCTGGCGGAGCTGGTGCCGGAAGCGCGCATCGCCATCGGTCACGGGCAGATGCGCGAGCGCGAGCTGGAACGGGTAATGAACGACTTCCACCACCAGCGCTTTAACGTGCTGGTGTGTACCACCATCATTGAAACCGGGATCGACATTCCGACGGCAAACACCATCATCATTGAGCGTGCGGACCACTTTGGCCTGGCGCAGCTTCACCAGCTGCGCGGCCGCGTCGGGCGTTCGCACCATCAGGCCTACGCCTGGCTGCTGACGCCGCATCCGAAAGCGATGACCACCGACGCGCAAAAGCGTCTGGAAGCCATCGCCTCGCTGGAAGACCTCGGCGCAGGCTTTGCGCTGGCCACGCACGATCTCGAGATCCGCGGTGCCGGCGAGCTGCTGGGTGAAGACCAGAGCGGCTCCATGGAGACCATCGGCTTCTCGCTCTATATGGAGCTGCTGGAAAACGCGGTTGATGCCCTGAAGGCCGGACGCGAGCCGTCGCTGGAAGATCTCACCAGCCAGCAGACCGAGGTCGAGCTGCGTATGCCTTCCCTGCTGCCGGACGATTTTATTCCGGACGTGAATACCCGTCTCTCGTTCTACAAGCGCATCGCCAGCGCGAAGAAGGAGAACGAGCTGGAAGAGATTAAGGTGGAGCTGATTGACCGCTTTGGCCTGCTGCCCGATCCGGCGAGAAATTTGCTGGATATCGCGAGGCTGCGCCAGCAGGCGCAAAAGCTGGGGATCCGCAAGCTCGAAGGCAATGAAAAAGGCGGCGTGATTGAATTCGCCGAGAAGAATCACGTCAACCCGATGTGGCTGATCGGCCTGCTGCAAAAACAGCCGCAGCATTTCCGTCTGGATGGTCCAACCCGTCTGAAATTTACCCAGGAACTAACGGAGCGCAAAACCCGTATGGACTGGGTGCGTAACTTTATGCGCCAGCTGGAAGAGAACGCGATCGCCTGACCTCCATTCCCCTCTTAACTGAGGAATTTCATGTAGTTTATTAACCGGAAGCGATAAAAGTTGCTTCCGGAAAATGAATAGCTTACAGCGACACCCTGGTCCGGCTGTAAATCGCTGAGGCGTTTCCTGCAGGCCGGGGCGAGGCGCAGGGATGCGCCGAGAGGGCGGGCTTTACAGGGATGTTACCTCCGCCCGTCCCCGAAAAGCCGGAAGGAATAAGCCGAAGGTACCGCGTAGCGGCGATTTACCGCCGGGAGCCCGGGTCGCCAGGGTGGTGGCGACTGAGCCACCCTGGCACGTTCACAGGTCA
>NZ_QFXN01000045.1:0-15210 GCF_003144775.1 Enterobacter sp. CGMCC 5087
CTAAGGAACATAAAGTGAACGGAATGACCACCAGAGTCGTATGTTCCCCCTCACCCCAGCCCTCTCCCTCAAGGGAGAGGGGGTCGTCCGTGCAGGCATTATTTTATGGGGATCCCTTCTCCTGTTAGCCCGGCGCTACGGGGGGACAATTTACAAACTCTTTGCACTTCACCCGATCTTCCCGACACACCCATTCGCCATAATTATGTTTAACGCCTTATAAAACAATAACCTTATCATTTACATGGACTATGGTGATGATGACCTCTTCGCGTTTTACTCGCTGGATGACCCTGTTTGCGCTGGCAGCCACCGTCGCGGTTGCGCTTCCCGCTCGGGCAAACACCTGGCCCCTTCCCCCTCCCGGCAGCAATGTCGTGGGCGAAAACCGCTTTCATGTGGTTGAAAACAATGGTGGTTCGCTGGAAGCCATTGCCAAAAAATATAACGTCGGTTTTCTGGCCCTGCTGCAGGCAAACCCCGGCGTCGATCCGTACGTCCCGCGCGCGGGCAGCGTACTGACCATCCCGTTACAGACTATCCTGCCGGACGCCCCGCGCGAGGGGATGGTGATAAACCTGGCCGAACTGCGTCTGTACTATTACCCGCCGGGTAAAAATGAAGTCACCGTCTACCCTATCGGTATTGGTCAGCTGGGCGGCGACACCCTGACGCCGACGATGGTTACCACCGTCTCGGATAAACGCGCGAATCCAACCTGGACCCCGACGGCCAACATTCGTGCCCGCTATAAGGCCCAGGGGATCGATCTTCCTGCCGTGGTGCCGGCTGGTCCGGATAACCCGATGGGGCATCACGCGATACGCCTCGCGGCATACGGCGGCGTCTACCTGCTGCACGGAACGAATGCAGACTTTGGCATTGGCATGCGCGTCAGCTCCGGCTGTATTCGTCTGCGCGATGACGATATCAAAACGCTGTTTAACGTCGTTACGCCTGGAACCAAAGTGAATATTATCAATACGCCGATTAAAGTTTCAGAGGAGCCCGGCGGCGTGCGGCTGGTTGAGATTCATCAGCCGTTATCGAAAAACATTGGCGACGATCCGCAGACGCTGCCCATTAACCTGAATGCCGCGATGGTAAGCTTCAAAACGAATGCCAATACCAACAGCGTGGTGATGGAGCGCGCGATGGAAGCCCGGTCAGGCATGCCGACCGATGTCACCCGGCATTACGACGTCGTCCAGCAGTCGATGTAAATCAGAAATAAAAAAACGCCCTGCTGAGCAGGGCGTTTTTTATTGCAGTGGCATAAATGAGGGTTTATGCCCGGCTTATTTGTAGATGACCGCAGTGCCGTGCAGGGTGTTAGGACCGGTCACAGAGGTGATGCGGTAAGATTTAGCACCCATCTCTTGCGCTTTTTGTGCCAGCTGATCTTCCAGTGAACCCAGGTTAGTACCGGCAGACGCGGAGATTGTCCCGACTTTATGCTGGTCAGCAGGGGTGGATTGCACTTGTACAGCAGCAAAGCTTGCGAAAGAGAGTGAACTCAGAACAGCGGCAGCGATGAGAGTTTTTACATTTTTCATGATGTTTACCTTTAGCAGATGAATTTGGAGGTCGTTAATCATTTAGTTAACGATCGATAGGTAAATCATAAACGTGATCCAGGTCACGCGTCAACATAATTTTATAACGACCATTAACTTAATTTTAAAATTGTTAATTTTCATACATATATGATTAATTTATTTTTAAGCATTCAGCGCTGGTGGTGACTTGCGTTTATTTTTATAATGGTCATTCACCAAACCAACAGAGGACCAACGGCAAATGACAACCGATGTCACGAGTTGTGCGAAGAAAAGCCGTGGCCGACCAAAAGTGTTTGACAGGGATGCAGCGCTTGATAAGGCCATGACTCTCTTCTGGCAACATGGGTATGAAGCAACCTCGCTTTCCGATCTGGTAGAAGCCACCGGAGCCAAAGCGCCGACGCTGTATGCCGAATTTACCAATAAAGAGGGACTGTTCAGGGCGGTGCTGGACAGATACATTTCGCGTTTTGCGGCGAAACACGAAGCCCAGCTGTTCTGCGAAGAGAAAAGCGTTGAACAGGCGCTTCGCGACTATTTCACCGCCGTCGCGACCTGCTTTACCAGTAAAGAGACGCCTGCGGGCTGCTTTATGATTAACACTTCTGCCACCCTTGCGGCGTCCTCCAAAGAGATTGCCAATACGGTGAAATCGCGGCATGCGATGCAGGAGGAGACGCTCAGCGCCTTTCTGGCTCAGCGCCAGCAGCGTGGTGAAATCCCCGCACAATGCAACCCTCAGCTGCTGGCACAATACCTGAGCTGTATTTTGCAGGGGATGTCGATCAGCGCCCGTGAAGGGGCCACGCTGGAAAAACTGCAGCATATTAGCGAAACCACGCTGCGGCTGTGGCCTGAGCTATTGAAAATCTGAAGCAAAAAAAAGCTCCTCAGCCTGAGCGCATGAGGAGCTAAATTCAGAGAACATCTTTTTTACACTTTGTTATTCAGAACCAGCTGGCCGTTTCCATCCAGTGGAATTTGCGTACCCGGGTCTTTATCCATGCGGATTTTGCCCTGCTGATCGCCAATTTTGTACGTCACGTCATAACCCAGCATTTTTTCCGACTTGTCATAGACGGTTTTGCAGCGTTGCTGAGTCGTGGTGTAGGTATCATTATCCTGCATCGCGCCCTGCACCTGGTTACCGGCATAGCCGCCACCCAGCGCGCCGACCACGGTCGCTACGTCTTTACCCCGGCCGCCGCCAAACTGGTGACCAATTACGCCACCCGCTACCGCACCCAGAACAGAACCGGCGATGCGGTTTTCATCCTGTACCGGACGACGGTGCGTCACGGAAACGTTGCGGCACTCCTGACGAGGGGTTTTTACGGTTTCTTTAATCGGTGTAGCAGAAACCACCTGTGCATACTGCGGGCCGCGATCTAATACGTTGAGACTGGCAACGGCAGCCACACCTAACGCAGCCGCGACGCCAATCCCTATACCCGCCAACATTGATTTATTCACGGGACTTCCTCCTTTGTTGCTATTGGTAACAATTTTGCAATGGAGGCACGGCTTCGCCAATAAGATAAAGGATCAAAAAAGGAGCGTTGAGAGGAGATATATTGTATTTAGGAGAACTCTTAAGCAGTCAAACTGTGATCTACAGCATGAAATGCTAAAAACTCCCTCCGGAGGGCCCGGAGGGAGTGAAAGATTAGTGCAGCTTCAGACGCGGACGGATCACGCGGTTGATTCTGCCCACCAGCATCATCAGCCCGGTTTTGAAGTAGCCGTGCAGCGCAATCTGGTGCATGCGGTACAAGGAGATATACACGAAGCGGGCAATGCGCCCTTCTACCATCATTGAGCCGCGCATCAGGTTGCCCATCAGGCTGCCGACGGTAGAGAAGTTTGACAGCGACACCAGTGACCCGTGGTCTTTGTAGACATAGGCTTTCATTGGCTTGCCTTTGTACTGCGCCAGAATGTTGTGCAGCACCAGGCTTGCCATCTGGTGAGCGGCCTGCGCGCGCGGCGGCACGAATCCACCTTCAGGACGCGCGCAGGAGGCACAGTCACCGATGGCAAAGATTTCAGGATCGCGCGTGGTTTGCAGCGTTGGCTCGGTTACCAGCTGGTTAATGCGGTTGGTTTCCAGACCGCCGATCTCTTTCATAAAGTCAGGCGCTTTGATACCTGCCGCCCAGACCATCAGATCCGCTTTGATATACTCGCCGTCTTTGGTATGCAGGCCGCCTTCGTCGGCGCTGGTCACCATGGTCTGCGTCAGCACCCGCACGCCCAATTTGGTGAGCTCATTGTGCGCCGCACCGGAAATACGCGGAGGCAGCGCAGGCAGGATGCGTTCACCGGCTTCAACCAGCGTGACGTTCAGCGCTTCGTTAGTTAACCCTTTATAACCGTAGCTGTGCAGCTGTTTCACCGCATTGTGCAGCTCCGCTGACAGCTCAACGCCCGTCGCGCCGCCGCCGACAATAGCGATATTCACCTTACCGTTCGCACCCATATTGCTGGTGTACTTCAGGAACAGGTTCAGCATTTCCTGATGGAAACGACGCGCCTGGTGCGGGTTATCGAGGAAGATACAGTGCTCTTTCACCCCCGGCGTGTTGAAGTCGTTGGAGGTACTGCCCAGCGCCATGACCAGCGTGTCGTACGCCAGTTTACGCTCGGGAACCAGCAGATCCCCTTTCTCATCGCGCAGCTCTGCCAGGGTGATCGTTTTGCTTTCACGGTTGATGTCCACCACCGAGCCCAGCTGGAACTGGAAATGATGGTTGCGCGCGTGCGCCAGATAGCTGAGCGCGTCCACGCCCTCATCCAGAGAACCGGTCGCCACTTCGTGCAGCAGCGGTTTCCACAGGTGGCTGTGGTTACGATCCACCAGCGTGATTTTGGCTTTTTTACCGCGCCCCAGCTTCTTACCCAACTGTGTCGCCAGCTCCAGCCCGCCAGCACCACCGCCTACAATCACTATCTTTTTCAATGGCGTAGTCAACGTGACCCCCTCAAATTATTAACCAATTGTTAATTAAAAGTTATAAAAATAACCCTTAATTAACAACAGGTTACAGCACTGAAACCATTCAGGTGCATTGAGAATACCACGTCAGGCGCATTGGTCATACCAAAATTGATATGCATCAAGTTTTGATGGCTTAAAAGTAGACAATTCTGGTCAAAAAGAAAGCCCGGTACGCTTTCGCGGCCGGGCTTTGATGCATGCGGGTAATTGATTAACCCAGCGTTTTAAACGCTTTGATACGCTGCAGATGCGGAGAGATGTTTTTGAACTTGTGGGTCTGTTCTTCGTCCCAGACGATCTCATAGTAATGATGCAGGAGCTCTGCTGCACGATGGCTGTTGAGCGCTTCATCATTACGCGAAAGGATCACCAGGCAGCGGTCGCGATTTTTCTCACGGAAGTTGCTCACGCACTTGGTCGCAATATCGACATACTCTTCCGGGCGGTCAATTTTGCCTTCCATGTTCTCGTTCGGGAACAGATTAGGATTGAACACCACCTGGCGAATGTCGCACAGGAAGCCAATCCGCTCCGCCCAGTAGCCGCCCAGCCCCACGCCGCAAATCAACGGACGATCGTCGACGTTGAGCTGCAGCATCTTGTCCACCTCTTTGAGCAGATGCTGCATATCATGCTTCGGATGGCGCGTGCTGTAGCTGATCAACCGTACATCCGGATCGATAAACTGCAGCTGCAGCACCTTCTCATGATTACCAGGACTGTTTGAGTCAAAACCGTGTAAATAGATGATCATCGTCTTCTCACCACGCTACGCCTTCCGGGAGGGTTTACAGGCTGGCTTTATGTGCCTGCCAGCGCTCATTCAGGTCTTCAAGCCGGGCGTTGACCGTCTTCCAGCGCGCCGAATCCATCAGCTCCTGACGGCTAAATGAACCTTTATGATACAATTGTGTAACATGCTCTGCATTGATCGGCGACAGGTTATCCAGCACGCTAACGGCACCTTTACGATTATTGCAGACCAGGATCATATCGCAACCTGCATCCAGAGATGCCTGACCGCGTTCAGCGTAGCTGCCCATGATCGCGGCCCCTTCCATCGACAAATCGTCAGAGAAAATCACGCCGTTGAAGCCCAGTTCCTGGCGCAGAACGGTTTTCAGCCAGTGCGGAGAACCGCTGGCAGGACGCGGGTCGACGTCGCTGTAAATCACGTGCGCGGGCATAATGGCATCCAGCTTGTTATCGGTGATAAGCGACTGGAAAACCGACATATCTTTGGCGCGAATCTCCGCTTCCGGGCGCGGATCGCGCGGGGTCTCTTTGTGAGAATCCGCCGTCACTGCCCCGTGACCCGGGAAGTGTTTCCCTGTGGTTTTCATCCCGGCATCGTGCATGCCGTCGATGAACCGGGTCGCCATTGCCAGCGCAATACGCGGGTCTTCATGGTATGAGCGCTCGCCAATGGCAGCGCTGATATGCCCGACATCCAGCACCGGGGCAAAGCTGATGTCGATATCCATGGCAATCATTTCGCTGGCCATCAGCCAGCCGGCCTCCTGCGCCAGTTTTCCACCCTCTTCCGTGCCGAGCAGCGCGGCAAAAGACTGGGCTGCGGGCAGGCGGGTAAAACCGTCGCGGAAACGCTGCACGCGCCCGCCTTCCTGATCGACGGCCACCACCAGATGATTGCGCGACGCGGCGCGGATCTGACGCACCAGCTCACGCAGCTGCGCCGGATCGTGATAGTTGCGGGTAAACAGGATCAGTCCACCCACCAGCGGATGCGCCAGAATTTCACGCTCCTCCGCATCCAGCTCAAACCCTTCTACATCCAACATGACTGGACCCACATCCACCTCTCTTATCCTTTAGTTTGTAACTGACGCCAGGCATCGTCTGCCAGCGCAATAAATTGTTTGTCTCTGGACTGCCGATAGCGCATTTCAAACCAGCCAGCCATTAACATGACGACCCAGGGCCGCCAGCGTTTGACCTGACGCCTCAGCGCGTCGGGGTCAATATGTGCCATCCGGGCGTAGCCCCTGATGAGCATCTGCCGCGCGGCTTCACTCTCTGTCCAGACTGCCGCCAGCTCCAGCGCCACATCGCCATCTCCCGCATATTCCCAGTCGATAAGCCTGATGCCCGCTGGCGTATGAACAATATTCCCGGCATGAACATCCATATGCAACGGCGCGAGCCGAATCGGCTGCGGCTCGCCCGTTTTACGCAGCCGCTTAAGACGTGCCAGCCACACTGGAGTACGTCTGTCTGGCAGGGCTTGCTGCCAGTAATGTTCCAGTAGAGGGAATAACGTCGTTCGCCATCCCAGGCGTGGCTGCCGGTGCAGATGATACAGCATCGCCGCAAGCTCCGGCGTGTCCGGCAGCGCGCTTTTAACTTCACCTTCCAGATAGTCCACGGCCATCCAGCCCTGTCTGAAAAAACGAGGGGCAGGTACGAGATCCGCCGGAAGACGTCTCAGGGCACGAAACTGACGACGAAAATGAGAGGCAGGAGCAGAGGGGTCGTGATTTTGCCGCAAGACCAGACGTCGTTCGCCCTGCTCTATAATGCAACTCGCGCCGCCAAGCCCGGAATGGGCCTGCGGCGCGATAAGGCGGTACTGAGGAAAATAGCGCGTCAGAATCTCTTCACGCGTGCTGTCATTGTTGCGTAACCGCACCTTTACCTGACCAGATAATTTCGCCTGTCTGAACCAGCATCAGCTGCATCTGCAGGGCTGGGGTATTCACGTTACCGGTGGCGTTAGAGTACAGCACATACTGTGCGCCAACGTTACGGGCAATGCCGATCGCCTTGCTGCGGGTGCCGAGGCTATCCTGCGGCGACAGGCCCAGCTGCTGTTTGGCGACGGCGAGCTGCTGAGCCGAGACCAGCGTAAACTTGCCGTTATTAGCAAGAGCATTACGCAGGGTTTCCGTCGCTTCACCCGCGTTCAGCGAACCGTTGGTACGGTTGTTGACGCTGTCGACCAGCAACACGCTGCCCGCCGTCACGCCCTGCGCCTGCAGCATTTTGCCTACCATCGGCTGCATCGCCCCGTTCCAGTCGTAATGGCGCACGCGCGGCGTGGGCTGTGACGTCTGGTCCGGATGTTCAATCGGGCCTGGCTGCGCCGGTATAGACGGTACAGACGGCACGGTTGGCTGCTGCTGCGTTGGCGGCGTCGGCTGTTCAGTACCCGGTTTAGCCTCTTCCACAGGCGCAGGCTGTTCAGTTCGGGTCACACACCCTGCGAGAAACAGAGCGAAAGCTGTCACGAGCGCATAGCGGCTCAAATTTTTAATCAAGGTTCACCCCTCAGAGATAAAGATAAAGTCTCACCTTATGCGCACCCAGATAGTTAGCGCTGCCATAGAGCGTTACCGACGACCTGGCCGGAATGGTGACGCTGCGCGGCGCCTCCAGCGGATGCATTTCAAGACCTCTTACGTCATACCAGAAAAAACGGTAGTGGACCGTCACTGGTTCATGTCTTTCATTAAAGAGCGTAGAGGAGGCAGATGAGTTGATTTCGCTGATGGTCAACGCGGGCTGTTGCGCCGTAATACCCGCGGCAAGCACGGAGGACTCCATGACCAGCGTCTGTTCATCATTCACGGGGATCGCCGGACGCGAGCTGCACCCCACAATCATCATCGCCATTACCAGCGCTGCAATACGCCCTTTCAGCATGTCAAAGACCTTTATGTGCCAGCATCGGCCCCAGAGGACGACCACCCAGCAGATGCATGTGAATATGATAAACTTCCTGACCACCATGGCGGTTGCAGTTCATGATCAGACGGTAACCGTCTTCTGCAATCCCTTCCTGTTCAGCGATTTTGGCAGCCACCGTCAGCATACGACCTAACGCCACTTCATGCTCGGTTTTTACGTCGTTTACAGTCGGAATCAGAATATTGGGAATGATAAGGATGTGCGTCGGAGCCTGAGGGGAAATGTCCCGGAAAGCCGTCACCAGTTCATCCTGATAGACGATATCTGACGGAATTTCGCGGCGGATAATTTTACTGAAAATCGTTTCTTCAGCCATGACCTTTTCCTTTTTTGTTTAATCTGGCGCAATGCGTCCGCTGTAAACACACTCCCGGGGTTCGGTGTGTGACACAATCCAAGAGTATGAGCGAGTTTCTCCTGTCCTTTCAACCTCCTCCCTCGATTTCTTTCCTGAATGTTCATCAGCTGACTGAAGAGTGACCGCTCTCGCGTCTCAGTGGCGTTTTTTAAGACACAAATAAAAAAGGCAGCCATTCGGCTGCCTTAGTCTCCCCAGGTCACAACTTAGTTGCTGCGGATGTACTCATCCATTTCGGTTTTCAGGTTATCGGATTTGGTACCGAAGATTGCCTGTACACCAGAACCTGCAACAACTACGCCCGCTGCGCCCAGTTTTTTCAGACCCGGCTGGTCTACTTTCGCTACGTCGGCAACGCTCACACGCAGACGAGTGATGCACGCGTCCAGGTTAGTGATGTTCTCTTTACCGCCGAACGCTGCGACCAGTGCCGGAGCCATTTCGCTGGTCGCGCCAGCTTTGCTGTCTTCTGTCGCATCTTCACGACCCGGAGTTTTCAGGTCCAGTGCTTTAATCAGCACGCGGAAGATGGTGTAGTAAACAACGGCATAGCACGCACCCACGATTGGGAACAGCCACAGTTTGCTGCTGTTACCGGACAGAACGATGAAGTCGATCAGACCGTGAGAGAAGGACGTACCGTCACGCATACCCAGCAGGATACAGATTGGGAACGCCAGGCCCGCCAGAATCGCGTGGATAACGTACAGGATCGGCGCAACGAACATGAAGGAGAACTCGATCGGCTCGGTGATACCGGTCAGGAACGAGGTCAGCGCTGCGGAGATCATGATACCGCCCACTTTTGCACGGTTCTCTGGCTTCGCAGAGTGCCAGATAGCAATCGCCGCGGCTGGCAGACCGTACATTTTGAACAGGAAGCCACCAGACAGTTTACCTGCAGTTGGGTCGCCCGCCATATAACGTGGGATATCGCCGTGGAATACCTGGCCTGCTGCGTTGGTGAATTCACCAATCTGCATCTGGAATGGAACGTTCCAGATGTGGTGCAGACCGAATGGCACCAGGCAACGCTCGATGAAGCCGTAGATACCAAACGCCACAACCGGGTTCTGGTAAGCAGCCCACTGAGAGAAGGTCTGGATAGCAGAGCCGATTGGTGGCCAGATGAAGGACAGGATCACGCCAGTGAAAATCGCTGCCAGACCAGAGATGATCGGAACGAAACGCTTGCCCGCGAAGAAGCCCAGATACTCAGGCAGCTTGATGCGATAGAAGCGGTTAAACATATACGCTGCAATCGCACCGGAGATGATACCGCCCAGAACACCGGTGTCCGCCAGGTGTTTCGCGGCGATCTCTTCTGCCGGTAAATGCAGAACCAGCGGCGCAACCACAGCCATGGTTTTCACCATGATGCCGTAGGCAACCACTGCAGCCAGCGCAGAAACGCCGTCGTTATTGGTGAAGCCCAGAGCCACACCGATCGCGAAGATCAGTGGCATGTTAGCAAAGACAGAACCGCCTGCTTCGGCCATCACGTGGGACACTACGGCTGGCAGCCAGCTGAAGTTAGCAGAACCGACACCCAGCAGGATACCTGCGATAGGCAGTACGGATACTGGCAGCATCAGCGATTTACCGACCTTTTGCAGGTTAGCAAATGCATTCTTAAACATAATTGAGAGTGCTCCTGAGTATTTGTGCTTTTTTTACGCTTTCACGCATTGGCCCGGGGGGAGTACCGTGCCGTGGACAGGACATCTAAGCGCCCTTTATTTATTACACAGAGTAAAATAATTCCCTCTGAGTTTGTTTGACGGCTATCACGTTTCAGCTTAAGGCGGTCGAAAAACTTTCAGTTATTTACAAAAAGCATGTCCGGATGTGTCTAAATACGCACTCACCGCCCCAAATGAGGCGGTGAACTTTACTCGCTTTACTTATTAATTACGAGCCTAAAAAAAACAGGTGTATCAGACAGATTGCAGGCGGGCTGGGTCGATATGGAACAGTGTGGAGAAGTTTTCCGTCGTCACACGGGCCAGCTCATCGATGCTGACGCCCTTCAGTACGGCCATGTACTCAGCCACATCTCTCGTCATAGCGGGCTGGTTCTCTTTACCGCGATGCGGTACCGGTGCCAGGTACGGAGAATCCGTCTCCACCAGAATGCGATCGAGCGGAACATAACGTGCAGCATCACGCAGCTGCTCAGCGTTACGGAACGTCACGATCCCCGAAAACGAGATATAAAACCCCAAATCAAGCAGCTTCCCCGCCGTTTCTCTGTCTTCTGTGAAACAGTGTAGTACGCCACCGCAATCCGTCACCTTTTCTTCCCGGAGGATAGCCAGGGTATCCGCGCGCGCATCGCGGGTGTGGACGATAACCGGCTTGTTCAGTTCCCGGCCAATGCGAATATGGTTGCGGAAGGACTCCTGCTGGCGCGGTTTGGTTTCCGGCGTGTAAAAATAGTCCAGCCCGGTCTCGCCCATCGCCACCACGCCCTCTTCGGCTGCCAGTCGGCGCAGATCCTCAACGTCGTAGGCCTCGTCCTGATTCAACGGATGTACGCCGCAGGAGAACACCACGTTATCGCGAACGCCCACCAGCTCACGCATGGAGCGATAGCCCGGCAGCGTCGTCGCCACCGCAAGACAGAATTTCACATCGCGGGCAGCGGCTTTTGCCAGCACGTCATCCACGTTTTTGTGCAGGGATTGATAATCCAGGCCATCAAGATGGCAGTGTGAGTCGACTAAAAACATAATGTCTCTCTCAGAGATGGGAAACAGGCGGTGTGACGCCGGGTTGCAGGTAATGTTCGATACGCAGTAACTGGTCGGTCAGTAAAAGCTCGCGATTAAGACCCGTCACGGTTAAAAGCTGTTCACGGCTCTGGCAGATGTCATGGAGCATCGCGTGAAGAATCTTCCCTGAGAGGCGGTTCGCCAGCGTATTCACCAGCGGCAACGCGTCCGGGTTGGTCAGAAGCGTAGCCCCCTGCTGGATTTTGAGCGCATCCAACAGCAAGGAGGCCAGCCAGTGCAGACGCTCAACGGCCCGATCGCTGTTAAGCGCAGGCAGTAAACTTAGCCAGTCCTGACTGTTCAGTGAGGCATCCAGGGCCCGGCAGAGCGTTTCTCGCTCTGACCAGACGTCAGGCTGCAGTAGTGCCAGCGCCGCCGCGGGCGCGCCGCTGCTCAGGCGCAAGGCGGACAGCGCGCTCTCTGGTGACGTTGTCACCTCTCGTTCAAGCCAGCTCAGCGCCCACGATTCCTGAGGTACCGCCAGGTGATGAAGACGACAACGGCTGCGCAACGTCGCCAGCAATCGTCCCGGGTCACGGCATGAGAGGAAAAACCACGTTTTAACCGGCGGCTCTTCCAGGGTTTTAAGCAGGGCGTTAGCCGCCGCCTCGGTAAGCAGCGTGGCGTCTTTAAGCCAGACCACTTTTGCGCCGCCCAGTCGCGCATGTTCATACAATTTTTCACTGACCTCACGCACGGCATCAATACCGAGCGCGCTTTTGCCCTTCTCAGGCTCAAGAGTGTAGTAGTCAGGATGCGTGCCCGCCTGCATCAGCTGGCAGCCACGGCATTTACCACAGCTCTTGTGCCCTTCCGGCTGCTGACACATCAGAAAACGGGTGATGGCATAAATCAACGCATCATCACCCATTCCTGGCAATGCCTGAATCAGTAACGCATGATGCCCCCGACCCGCCTGATAGCTGCCGATCAGCTGTTCAAAGTGTGGGCGCAACCATGGATACCATTTCATGCCTGCTGCTCCTGCACCCACTGCGTAATGGTGTGCTGAATGTCGCGCGTGACGTCGTCCAGGGACTGCGTCGCATCGATGGTACAAATTGAGCTGTCCTGTGCGGCCAGCTCAAGATAGCGCGCGCGGGTGCGGTTAAAGAAATCAAACGACTCTTGTTCAATGCGGTCCAGCTCGCCGCGCGCGCGGGCACGTTTGAGACCCACTTCCGGGGTCACATCCAGATAGAGCGTCAGGTCGGGGCGAAAATCACCCAATACAGCATTACGCAGCGTTGCGAGCATTGTCTGGTCGATGCCACGTCCTCCGCCCTGATACGCCTGAGTCGACAGATCGTGACGGTCGCCGATCACCCACTTGCCCTCGGCCAGGGCGGGTTTGATCACCGTCTCAACCAGCTGAACGCGCGCCGCGTAGAACATCAGCACTTCGGCCTTGTCAGTGATAACTTCGTCGCCGACGGATTTGATATCCAGTACCAGGCTGCGCAGCTTTTCAGCCAGCTGCGTGCCGCCCGGCTCGCGGGTAAATACCATATCCGCCACGCCAAGCGCTTTGAGCGTATCCACCACCACGTTGCGGGCAGTGGTTTTACCCGCCCCTTCGAGTCCCTCAATGACAATGTATTTACTGCGCATTTTTTTCCTTAAGTGCCTTCAGATAGTCCTGAACAGAGCGATTGTGGCTGGCAAGGTTGGTGTTAAAGGTATGCCCCCCTTTTCCATCAGCCACAAAATAGAGATACGGTGTTTTAGCCGGATGCGCGGCGGCTTTAAGCGACGCCTCGCTCGGCGTGGCAATCGGGCCCGGCGGTAAACCGCTAATCACGTAGGTATTATACGCCGTTGGCGTCTCCAGATCTTTTCTTGAGATTTTGCCCGTGTAGCTCTCGCCCATGCCGTAGATTACGGTAGGGTCGGTTTGCAGACGCATGCCGATGCGCAGACGGTTGATAAATACTGACGCCACCCGATCGCGCTCAGCAGCGACGGCAGTCTCTTTCTCGATGATCGAGGCCATGGTGACGAACTGGTTCGGATCGCTGTAAGGCAATCCTTCCATCCGCCCTTCCCAGGCGGCATCTACGGCGGCAACCATTTTTTTGTGCGCCCGCTTCAGGATAGCCACATCGGTCGTGCCTGCCGTGTACATCCAGGTGTCTGGCCAGAACCAGCCTTCCACCCATTCCGGATGTTCAAGCTTCAGCGCTTCTGCCACCGTCTGATAGCTATCGTCTTGTAAGGTATGTTTGATATACGGCGCGTCACGCAGCTGTTTAAGGTAATCGCTCAGGCGCATCCCTTCCACAAACCGCAGTGGGAACTGGGCTTCTTTACCGCTTTCCAGCAGCTGCAGCATCTCTCTGACGGTCATTCCCGGCGTAAAGCGATAGGTACCAGCTTTGAAATGTGACAGCTCAGGTTCCACGCGCAATAGCCACTGGAATACCCGTGGGCGATTGATAATCTTGTCGCCATAGAGCTGTTCCCCAAGCGCCTGACGGCCGGTTCCCGCTTTCAGGGTAAAGATCGTTTCGTCTTTAACCAGGATCTTGCTGTTCGCCAGCTGGCGAACTTTCCATACGCCAGCTCCGCCAGCGACGCCCAGCGCAACGATGAGGATAAGGACAAAGCGCAACATTTTTTTCATGACTATCTGGTTTGCTCACATATCGGGGCTAAAAACTGAAACAGCTCGCGCGAAGACCAGCGTTGTTGGCCATACGTACGGACGGGTACAACAGGCATCAGCGCATTGCAGATGATGACTTCATCGGCGGTCTGTAGCACGGCTTCTCCTGCGCTAACTTCGACAACGCGAAAGCCAGAGCGTGCCAGCTGTTGCAGACAAAACTGACGCATTAACCCATTTACGCCAGCGTATTCCAGCGACGGAGTGAACACCTCTTCCCCCTGCCGCCAGAGTAAATTAGCCGCACAGCATTCCGTAATGAACCCTTCGCTGTCAAGAACCAGCGCCTCATCGGCGTCCGTCTGTTCAAGATGAGTACGAATGAGCACCTGCTCCAGGCGATTGAGATGCTTAAGCCCGGCCAGCATCGGGTTTCGTCCCAGTCGTACAGGGCTCAGCGTCAGCGTGACGCCGTCTTCTCGCCAGCGAGAATAATGCGCGGGATAAGCAGAAACGGAGAGGATACGCGTTGGGTTGAGGCACGATGCAGCGCTGTAACCCCGGCCACCACTGCCGCGGCTGATGATGACTTTGAGTACGCCGCTGTCCTTCCCGGTTCCCAGCTCGCACATTTCCTGACGCAGCGTGTCCCATTGCGTAAAGGGGATCATTAGCTTTTCACAGCCATGCTGCAGGCGTCGAATGTGCGCCTCCAGCAGGCAGACATCACCGTCCAGAATGCGCGCCGTCGTAAAGCAACCATCACCGAACTGTATCGCCCTGTCGCTGGCAGGCAGCGTGTCCTGCTCAAGGCCATTGATTAAAAACATGGTGGCTCCTTATGCGTGGGCAATTAGTCTGGCAGGATGTCATGCAGCCGACAAGAAGATTAGGCTTAATAAAAAAGGCCCGGCAAGCGGACCTTTTTAAATGCGACAGGGACGTCAGGATCAGATCTTTTTGAAGATCAGAGAACCGTTGGTACCACCGAAGCCGAAGGAGTTACACAGGGTGTACTCCATACCGCTAACCTGACGCGCTTCGTGAGGAACGAAGTCCAGATCGCAACCTTCATCCGGGTTATCCAGGTTGATGGTTGGCGGAACAGCCTGATCGCGCAGCGCAAGGATGGAGTAGATTGACTCTACCGCACCCGCCGCACCCAGCAGGTGACCGGTCATGGACTTGGTGGAGCTCACCATTAC